>JADGOA010000090.1 GCA_017883215.1 Thermoanaerobaculia bacterium
TGTGTCCTCTGTGTCTCTGTGGTGGAAGAGATGTATCGCCACGCTCCCGATTTCTGCACAGCCTCTGGATGACGTCGACGCGCCCGCGCTGCGGTAGCACGCCATGACCGCCCTCTCCCGCCTCGAGCTCCTCCGGGCCGACATCACCACTCTCGCGGTCGACGCCATCGTGAATGCCGCGAATTCGACGCTCCTCGGCGGTGGTGGTGTCGACGGAGCGATCCATCGCGCCGCCGGCCCCGAGCTCCTCGCTGAATGCCGCACCCTCGGTGGGTGTCCCACTGGCGAGGCGAGGATCACGCGCGGATATCGCCTCCCGGCCAGGTACGTCATCCACACCGTCGGTCCCGTGTGGCACGGCGGCGACCGCGGCGAGGCCGAATTGCTCGCCTCCTGTTATCGATCGAGCCTGCGCCTCGCAGTCGACAACGGCATTCGCAGCATCGCTTTTCCGGCGATCAGTTGCGGCATTTATGGATATCCGATCGAGGCGGCCTGTCGGATCGCGGTGAGCGAGACCTCGAAGTTCGTCCAGACTGCGCCGTCGATCGAGCGCGTGCTGTTCATCGCGTTCGGTGCCGACGTTTACGACGGCTACGAGCACGCGTTGAGCCTGCTCTGACTGGCGCGCTGTCTGCCCCCTGTCGGGACGCGCAGCAGCGCGTCCGCAACCCTGGCGGGCGGAAGGAACGACGAGAGCTGCGGACGCGCTGTCTGCGCGTCCCGACAGGGAAGCTAGTGCCGCGCGGATCGTTTGCGCGTGGCTAGTGCGGTCAGCGTCACGTGGACGGTGACGCCGGCGCTGCGCGGCACGTCGATGGTCGTCGAGCGGCCGATGGCCGTGTACGGCACATCGGCAGTCGTGTAGAGCCCGGGGACGGTGATGTGGGCCGTGCCGTTACCGTTCGTCGGATCGGAAATCCACAGCTGCATTCTTGCGGCGTCGCCTGTCTTATAGACGATCGCGGCGCTGTCGGAGGCGATGCCTTCCACGACACCGAAAGGTTTCCAGAACACGATGCCGAGAGCGTTCGTGCGTGTATCGCGGACCGCAGAAACCTCGCCGTCGTTCTGAAGGATCGAGATGGGGTTGAAGGCCGACCACGCTGCCGTCGTGCTGACAGTGGCGTTCGGCAGGACGATGTACTCCGCCGCCGCGTTCACCGGAGCTGCGCCGTGATCGATCCAAAGCGTCACCACGTCGGCGGAACGCGGCGTGGTGTCAGTCGAGCCGCCCAGCGAAGCCCACGTGCCGCTCCGGATCTCGCGCTTCGACTGCAGCGCGACCGGCAGCGGAAAAACGTATCCGACGTTCTCGCACCACGCCCATCGCGTCGCTGACGGCGTGCCACCGAGCTGCAGTTGAGACGCCGGATTCATCAGCGGCCATTGGTTGACGATCGTCTCGACCCGGTTCGCGCTCGGGGAGGTGATGCTGGTGCTGAGGAAGACGATTGCGTCATCGAAGAAGAACCACGACTTTTTTGCGGAGAGAGAAGAATTCAGCGCCGCGAAATCCATCGCCGAGACGCCGTCGCGGCCGTCCGTGGTGCCTCCGACGAAGGACTTCGTCCCGTAACCGTACGCCGCGTTCGCCGTGTCCGCCTTCTGCTCCACCGTGGTGCCGGGCAGCCGTGTCCAGTCGAGCGCCGGCCAGACGTCACGTCCGAAGTACTCGCCGCCGTCCAGGACCAGGTACATCCGTCCATCTGACTGTCGCGCGCCGAGGATGTTCTCGTTGTTCGTGTTCTCACCGGATTTCGTCCGTGTCGAAAACATCTTGATGGACGCGAACCAGCCAGGGCGGCGATGAATCGTGTAGTCCGACAGGTAGTAGTGGCGGTGTCCGTCGGGCCAGCTCGCGACCGCGCCGGAAGCTTCGACGTTGGCCGCCAGTCCCGCCAGTTCGACCGGCAGCGTCCACGTCCACGAGCGCAGCATCTGCGCCGCTCTGCTGCGGATCTCCACCTGTCGCGGCGACGGAACCGACGACGATTGCAGCAGGGCGGCTACGCCGTCGATCCCGGTCGTCGACGACCGCGCCACGTAGCGGCCGACGACGGAGACGTCGAAGTAGTTGCCATAGAGCGACCAGGCGATCCCGTCCGCGACATAGTCCGCGAATGCGTCCGTCGCGGCCGGCGGAAGCGCGTACAGCGTGTCGCGCGTCAGCAGCATGTAACGGGCGACGTCGCTCGCGAACGAGCCGCCGTATCCGCCGGTGTAAAGCTGAGGGCCGTGCTGATGGAACGAGGCATCGGACTGGATGCCGTCGCCGGAAGTCGGAAGAGAGACGCTCGCCATGGCGTCGCGAACGGAGGCGAGCATGGCCGGGTCGTCCTTCAGCAGGCCGAGGTACAAATGCGTGTACGAGGACCAGACCAGGTTCTCGCCGGTCGGCGTGGGGCCGACGATCCCTCTCGAGCTCGCTGACGGCCCGATGCGGAACGCGATGTCGTTGACGCAGTCGCTATAGGTCTTCGCATCGATGTCGCCGCGCATGAGCACGAGAGTCGGCCCGAGGTCGAGCGGGATCCCTATCGTCCAGAACCACCAGTTGCCGAGCGGCCAGCGCGTCGGGCCGTAAAACACGCTGACGTACGACAGGGCCGATCGGATCTGCGTCAGGAGCAGCGGATCGCCGTAGAGCGCCTGGCCGGGCGTCTTGTAGGCCTTGGCCATGACGGTCAGGCGGCGCACGTGGTCCCACCGCGACCAGCTGCCGGATGGGAGCTCGCCGTAGTTGATGTCGCTCCAGCTGCCGTCGGACAGGAGGAAGCCGGGGGCCGTGTAAGAGCGAGCGCTCGCTTCGAGAGCTCCGAGCGCGTCACTCATCCTCTGCGTCGACGCGTTCGCTCCTGCTGCGGCCGTGTAGGCGATGAAGTTCTGGCGGACGAGGTCGAGATCGGCGGCAGACGCGGCCGTAGCAGTGAAGAAAAGCGCGAGGAGCAGTCGCTTCACGGAGTAGTTATTGTAAGCCATCGCAGCCGTGGCTGCGTTCCTACAGCGCGGCGTCGATCTCGTTGGTGATGTCGATCTGGTCGAATTGTGCCCCGAGGAATCGAAGGGCAATCCAGATTTCGGTCAGGAGGATCGCAATTGCCGGAGCGGTGCTCATGGCGAGCATGAAGGCGTTCGAGCCGAAGCGGCGGGCCAGCAGGTAGAGCGGCACGAAGACGACGGCGGCGGGAAGGAGGCCGACGGCGAGGACGAGCAGATTGCCTCCGAGGATGACCAGACGCTGGCCGAGGTTGACGAAGCCGCGCGTCTCCTCGCCCGATTGAATGGCCCAGCCGGGAATGAGAATCGCCACCGCGTTCTGGATCAGCAGCTGCGCCAGGCAGATCGGGATGGCGAAGAGAAGCGCGATGATGATGAACTCCGGTGAGCCGATGAATGCCAGCTTGCTCGCGCTGCCGGTGACGTGGCTGGTGATGGCGGTGGCGCTGAGAATGATGATCTCGACGATGGAGACGATGATTGCCGGCGCGGCGATCTCGGCCAGCACGAGGCGGTCGCCGCGAATCGGATAACTCTTCAGCAACTCGATGCGCGGCAGGTCGAGGCGGAGGTCCTGGCGGAGCGCCTGGCTGCCGAGGAACGGGAAGAGCGCCGCCAGCATGAGCCCGATCGCGGTCACGCTCATGTGCAGCCCCTGGCTGCCGACGATGGCAGAGTCGGCGATGAGCGCGCCGAAGATTGCCAGGACGATCACCACCCAGGCGATCGACATCCTCAGCGCCGCCGTGAGGTTCTTCCAGACGATGGCCACCTCCGGCCCCGCGGCCTTCAATCGGAATGGGGGCGGAATCCGCCGGAACATGACGCGGCGGCCGAGCCTCCGCGAATTGCCCGTCGTGTCTGCGTGCTTCTGCGACGCTTCCAGCGAAGCGTCTTCGAACGACACGTTCAGCTTCGCGGCAACCTCGAAGAAGAACACGCCGAGGACGATCAGTGACCCACAGCTGACCAGCAGTTGCTGAATCGTGAGCGGCTGCGCGGCACCCGCGAAAATCCGCGGGACGAAGAGCAGCGTCTTTACCCACGGAGTGTGAAACATCGAGGGCAAGGAGCGCAGTGACAGGCCGACGTCCGTCGATTGCGTCCAGCGGGAGAATATGCCGCGAGCGTCGTAGACCAGCAAGGTCACGATGGCAGCTGTGGCCACACAGACGATCAGCAGGCGGGAGAAGAAGCCGATTCTCATCGCCTTGAGCCGCGCACGGCCGAGCGACGCCATCGTGAAGTAGATCGACAGCACCACGAACGCCACCCACAGGCCGACGACTCGCGAGTGCCGGAACCCGAACAACGACACCATCGTCGCGCTGATGAGGATGGACGGCTGCTGCCTGAGGATCTTGTACAACAGGAGGTCACGCCGCCTGATCGGCGCAGGAAAGAGAAATTGCACCTCAGACTCGGTGAAGGTGAGGCCGCCACCCTGATCCGGAAGCGCCCAGACGAAGATCATCGCCGCCAGCGCGATCAGCGAGATGACGTCCAGCCCGAACCCCGTCGCCGGGAACGACACGTTCCGACCGGCATCCGTCGCGAGCATTCTCCGGAACGCGAAGAACCAGAGGTAGGCGAGCCCCGCGACCATCGATATTGCGTACCGCGGCGATCGCAGTTTGTGAAGCCGGCTGAGCAGCCGGTTCTTGAACGAACGCGTCGTCACGAACCAGAGGGGGCGGATCACGATGCGGTCCCGGATTCCGCCGGCGCCTTTGTGATCCGAAGGAAAGCTTCCTCCAGCGAGACGTCGCCACGACCCTGCGCGATCTGCCACTTCAGATCGTCGATCGTGCCGTAGGCGACGCGCGCTCCGTTCTGGATGATGGCCACGCTGCTGCAGAGCTCTTCGACGAGGTGCAGCAGGTGCGAGCTGAGGATGACGGCGGATCCCGCGGCGGCGCGGCGCGTGATCGATTCCTTCATCCGCCGGATGCCCAGCGGGTCGAGCCCTGTCAGAGGTTCGTCGAAGATCAGCACCTCGGGCGTGTGCAGGAAGCCGCAGGCGATCATCAGCTTCTGCTTCATGCCCCTCGAGAGCTCGGTCGGAAGCGACTTGCGCTTCTCCTTCAGCTCGAGCTCTTCGAGGAGCGGCTCGACGCGAGCGCGGAAATCGGTGACGCGGTAGATACCGGCGGTGAACTCGAGGTGTTCGTCGACCGTGAGGTAATCGAACAGGCGCGGCTCGTCCGGAAAGAACGCCAGCCGCTGCTTCGCCTCGACGGCGTCGTTGACGATGTCGTGTCCGCAAATCCGGATCTGACCCTCGCTCGGAGGGTGGATGCCGGCCATGGCCCGGAGCGTCGTCGTCTTTCCCGCCCCGTTCGGCCCGACCAGGCCGAGGACTTCGCCCGGTTTGACGGCGAACGAAAAGTCCTTCACCGCGACGAAAGAACCGTACTTCTTCGTCAGGTTCACAACCTCGATTGAATACATGCGGAAGGATGATACGGGAAAGCAGGCGGTGCGCAGTGGGCGGTTCCGGGCGCGGAAAGTGGCGCCCGCAGCGGAAGCGAAGGCGAAGCCCTTCAAGCGAGGACGGAGACCGATTCTCAGTCGGTCCGATCTGGAGTGCGGACGTCCTCGTCCGCCACGATCGGACGTCCTCGTCCGATCGTTCTACTCCTGCCTGAGTTGACCGCCGGACGAGACGTCCGGCGGATGCGGACGAGGACGTCCGCACTCCAAGTCTTGGAGCCGGTGCTCCGTGGGCAAACAAAAAAGACGGCCCGCAGGCCGTCTTTCCGTACGAGATCGCGTCGGGATTAGACCGGCACGACGTTGGCCGCCTGGAGGCCCTTCGGCCCCTGGACCAAGTCGAACTCGACCTGCGATCCCTCGGGGAGCGAGCGGAAGCCCTTCGCCTGGATGGCCGAGAAATGGACGAAAACATCTTCCCCCGTCGAGGTGGTGATGAATCCAAAACCCTTGGCGTCGTTGAACCACTTCACTGTTCCGGTGCTACGCATTTCCTGCAATCTCCTTGATGTGTTGTCCTTGTTTCGTGCTGCTGTTGGAGATTCCGAGGCGGCGGAAGCCGAAGTCCCGATCTCGGACAGTCATCACGCGATGCCGTAAGCGAACGCCTGCCGAAAGGCTGTTATTTCGCAACCTGTCGATCGGCAAAGGTGACGGTAGGGGGCCGTTTAGCGGGTGGCGGCTGTCGGGTCTCGGGTGTCGCCACCCGGCCGGTATGATTCGCCTCGACATGAAGCGCGCAGAAAAGGCGGGGCGGATCGGTGAAATCCTCGATGATCTTTATCCCCAGCCGCCGATCCCGCTCAAACATCGCGACCCGTTCACGCTGCTGGTCGCGGTCGTCCTCTCCGCACAAACGACCGACGCGCAGGTGAATCGCGTCACGCCCGCACTCTTTCGCCGCGCGCCGACTCCCGAAGCGATGGCGACCTCGAGTGAGATCGAGATCCTGAAACTGATCCGCAGCTGCGGTCTCGCGCCCGGGAAAGCGAGAAACCTCAAGAAGCTCGCCCAGGTTCTCCTCGACGAGCACGGCGGAAGAGTCCCTCCCGATTTCGAAGCGCTGGAGCGCCTTCCAGGTGTCGGGCACAAGACGGCGAGCGTGGTGATGTCGCAGGCGTTTGGTGTCCCGGCATTCCCGGTCGACACCCACATCCACCGCCTGGCGAAACGGTGGGGATTGTCGAGCGGGAAGAACGTCGAGCAGACCGAGCGCGACCTGAAGAAGCTCTTCCCGGTCGCCGACTGGGGAAAGCGACACCTGCAGATCATCTACTTCGGCCGCGAGCACTGTCAGGCGCGGAGCCACGACCCCGCCGCGTGTCCGATCTGTTCGTGGACGACGAGGCGACGGAGTCCTCCGTCATGAGTCTCCTCCGTCATCCTGAGAGGCTGCGCGGAAATCGTTACCGTCGCGATGCTGCCCGCGTCTTTCACCACAGAGGCACAGAGGACACAGAGGTTTTCTCTGTGCTCTCTGTGCCTCTGTGGTGAATTCCAAGGCGCTGATCCGGCCCCCTCAGTTCAAATCGAACAACAGCACCTCACCGCTGCCGCTGATCGTGACGGCATTCTCGTCAGAGATCGCGGCGCCGTCGCCGGCGCTCAGTTTCAGGCCGTTCACCTCGACGTCGCCGCGCGTCACCTGCACCCAGCCGTATCGCTGCGGTGCGTACGAATGCGCGACGCTCTCGCCGGCGAGGAGAGCCGAATAGAGATTCACGTCCTGGTGAATCGTGACCGATCCCGCGGCTCCATCAGGCGACGCAACGAGCCGCAGCCGGCCGCGCAGCTCGCCTTCCGGAAAGGTTTTCTGCTCGTAGCCCGGTTCGATGCCGCGCCGCTCCGGAACGATCCAGATCTGCAGGAAGTGCACGCCGTTCTCCTGCGACGGGTTCATCTCGCTGTGCATGACGCCGGTGCCGGCGCTCATCCGCTGCACGTCGCCGGGGCGGATGACCGAGCCGGTTCCCATGCTGTCGCGATGAGCCAGCTCTCCCTCGAGCACGTAGGAGATGATCTCCATGTCACGGTGGCCGTGCGTTCCGAATCCCCCTCCCGCTTTCACGCGGTCCTCGTTGATGACGCGCAGTGTGCGGAATCCCATGAACGCCGGATCGTAGTAATCGGCGAACGAGAACGTGTGGTAGGTGTTGAGCCAGCCGTGATCGAAGTGGCCGCGCTCGCCGGCCTTGCGGATCGTGATCATCGATTGACCTCCTGAACTGGAAAACAACTGAGCATTCCCAGAGCTATGATGACAGCTGCTTGGACGGACGGGGGACGGGGGTCGGGACGCAGCGTCTCGCCCTCGACCGACGCCCCCCGACGCCCAATGAGATACGCATGGACGACACAACTCCGCGCAAGCTTTCCGAGCGCACCGGAAGGCATGTCTGCACGCGATGCCTCGCGCAGGTGCCGGCCGACGAATATCTGGACAATGACCACCTCTGCGACAAATGCGCGGGAGACGGCGACTACCCGCTGAAGTCGACCCCCGGCCCGGTCGAATCGCCGGACCGCCGGCAATGACTGCTGAATCGCGTCACGCGGGCCCCTCTTCCTCCGGTCCATCGCAACGCCGCATCGCCATCGTTCACGACTGGCTGACCGGCATGCGCGGCGGCGAGCAGGTGCTCGAAGCGATTCTGGACGTCCTTCCGACGGCCGAGATCTTCACGTTGTTCCACTTTCCCGGGAGCGTGTCGACGAAGATCGAGTTGCGGCGGATCCACACTTCCTCGCTGCAGAAGCTCGCCGGAGTGGTCGACGATTACCGCAAGCTGCTGCCGCTCTTCGCCGGGGCGGTCGCAGAGTGGGATTTCAGCGACTACGACCTCATCGTCTCGTCGAGCCACGCGGTGGCCAAGGGCGCCGACGCGAAGGGGAAGCCACACCTCTGCTACTGCCACACGCCGATGCGCTACGTGTGGGATCGCTTCGACGACTACTTCCCCCGTTCGAAGCCGATCCGCCGGCTGGCCATGAAGCTCGTAGCGGCGCGCCTGCGGCGGTGGGACGTGCGCACTTCGCGCGGTGTGACGGAGTTTCTGGCGAACTCGAGCTTCGTCGCCGAGCGGATCCGCCGCTTTTACGGCCGTGACGCGAAGGTTGTGAACCCGTTCGTGGACGAGGACTTCCTCGAGACGCCGCTCGCAAGCGAGCGCGGCGATTACCACGTGGTCGTTTCCGCGCTCGTCCCGTACAAGCGGGTCGGACTGGCGGTCGACGCCGCCGTTGCGACCGGCCGGAAGCTCGTCGTCCTCGGCGGCGGGCCGATGCGCGACGAGCTCGCCGCACGCCGCGCCCCCAACGTTGAGATCGCCGGATACGTATCCAGAGAGACGATCATCGAGCGGCTGGCATCGGCGCGCAGCCTGATCCTGCCCGGCATCGAGGACTTCGGGATCACGCCCCTGGAAGCAATGGCCGTCGGTACGCCGGTGGTGGCGCTCCGCGGCGGGGGAGTGACCGACTCGGTGGTCGAAGGACAGACAGGGATTTTTTTCAACGAGCCGATGGTAAATTCGCTGGGACAGGCCTTGGACGAAGTCGAATCGCGTCAATGGGATCGCCAGGCGCTCCGCGCGCACGCGGCCGGCTTTTCGCGCAGCCGTTTCCAGCAGCAGTTCCGCGAGGCGGTCGAACGGGTGATCGGCCTGCGATGATCGAGACGAAGCACCGTGCGCTCGCGTCCGTCCTCCTCATCAACGATGTCGTGGCGTCGAATTTCGCGATGCTCATGGCGTGGTTCCTCCGCTTTCAGTTCGAGGTCATCCCGGTCACCAAGGGCCAGCAGGAGTTCTCGACCTACGTGGCTATGCTGCCGATCGTGACGATCGTGTTTCCGCTCGCCCTGGCCGTGCAGGGGCTGTATCGCGTCCACCCCGCCCGTACCAAGACAGAGGAATGGTTCTCCGTGGCGGTGGCCTGCGTCGTCGGCACGGTGGTGCTCTCGGGCGTGCTGTTGTGGGTTCGTCCCGGCAATCCCGATGTCCTCTACTCCCGCGCCACGCTGCTGATCTTCATGCTGGCGGCGGTGTTGTTCGTGATCGTCGGACGCACGTTCGTGCGGGCTGCGGTGGAGCGGCGGCATCGGGCAGGGCGTGGACTCGACCGTGTTCTCATCGCCGGCAACGGCGATCTGGCCCGCGCCGTGGTCGAGCGGGTTCAGCTCCGGCGCGATCAGCTCGGCTTCCGGATCGTCGGCTACCTCCGCAACGGCGAAGAGACGCGCGTGAACGGTCTGGAATGCCTCGGTTCGATCGAAGACGCCGAGCGGGTGGTTCAGGAGCAGGGGATCGACCACGTCTTCGTGGCCCTGCCCCATGCGTCATCCGAGGCGACGATGGCGCTGCTGGACCGGCTGGTGCGGAACTGCGTGTCGATTCACGTCGTCCCCGACCTGCTGCAATTCATGGTGCTGCGCTCGCGCGTCGAAGATCTCGACGGACTGCCGACGATCAACCTCTCGGAGACGCCGCTGGAGGGATGGAGCCGCTTCATCAAGCGCGCCTTCGATCTGCTCGTCACGGCTGCCTCGCTGCTCGTCCTCTCGCCCGTCATGGCAGCCGTCGCACTGGCCATCTGGATCGAGGATCGCGGCCCGGTCTTTTACCGCCAGATGCGCATGGGGCTCGACGGAAAGCCTTTCGAGATTCTCAAGTTCCGGTCCATGCGCGTCGGCGCCGAAAAAGAGACCGGCGCCGTCTGGACGGAGAAAGACGACCCGCGGCGCACCAGCGTCGGCCGGATCATCCGGGCCTGGTCGCTCGACGAGCTGCCGCAGCTGTGGAACGTGCTGATGGGCGACATGAGCGTCGTCGGCCCGCGTCCGGAGCGGCCGCAATTCGTCGAGCAGTTCCGGGCCGAGTTCCCGCATTACATGCTGCGGCACAAAGTGCGCGCGGGGATGACGGGTTGGGCGCAGGTGCACGGCTGGCGCGGCAACACGTCGGTGCGGATGCGGATCGAGCACGACCTGTACTACATCGAGAACTGGTCGCTGGCGCTCGACGTGAAGATCCTCTTCATGACGGTGATTCACGGACTGCGGCACGAGAACGCGTATTGACGGGGGCACAGGCGTAGAATTCGCCGCATGACCGCAGAACCTCGTTTCACCCAGTCCGCGGTCGGCCCGGAGATCGACCGCATCTACGCGCTGCAGCAGAAGAGGCGTGAGGAGATCGGGCGCACCACGGCCGCCCAGCGCATCGAAAAGCTTCGCAGCCTCGAGAAGGCGATGCTCTCCCGCCGCGACGAGATCCGCGCCGCGTTGTGGGCCGATTTCGGCAGGCTTCCCGGCGAAGTCGATCTCTCCGACATCTATCCGGTGGTCAGCGAGGCGCGGCACGCGCGGCGCCACCTCCGCAAGTGGATGAAGCCGCGGCGCGTCTCCACGCCGATGGCGCTCCTCGGCTCGCGATCGAAGATCGTCTACGAGCCGAAGGGGCACGTGCTGATCATCGCCCCCTGGAACTTCCCCTTCAATCTCACGCTCGGGCCGCTGGTCTCCGCGATCGCCGCCGGCAACTGCGCCATGGTCAAGCCGTCGGAGCTGACGCCGAACTCGAGCGCGTG
>JADGOA010000440.1 GCA_017883215.1 Thermoanaerobaculia bacterium
CTTGAGCTTGCTTCCACTTCATCGGCCAGCCGATCACTGCGTTGATCCGCGGGAAAGCGGCGACGCTAGTCGCCGCCTTGGAGTGCGGCGACCGCAGTCGCCGCTTTAATTCGATTTGGACGTACGCGCCCACACGAGAGCGGTCGATCACTTTGGCGCTGGCCGGCGATGTAAGTGTGAGCTGAATCACGCTCGCGCCTTGACGTCCTCTGAGTCGAAGGGAAAGATCGCCGCACGCCAAATCGAATCGTGTCTCCGGAGGTTCTCATGAGATCTCTCTCCAGCCTTGCCGTTGCGACGGCATTGTTCATCGCCTCGCCTCTCTGGTCGTTCCAGGTCACCAACGCATCATTGAAGGCAGAGACGGGGGAGCTCACCGGCCCCTGTCCGGCCATCGTTCGCTTCGTCGGGTCGATCGCAGCGGACAGCGGCGGAGTCGTGACCTATCTGACATCCGAGCCCTCGCGGTCTCGATCGGCGGAATCATGGGGCGATGGGTGGCGATGCAGGGGCCGCCATCGCAACCGCCGCTCCGGCGATATGTCATCGACACGCACACGACCGTCGCTGGCCAGCCGAACTTCCGCCGCGACTACGACGTCAACGTCGATGGCATCGCGCATTACGGGATGCTTCCCGATTTTCTGCAGGATCTGAAGAACAACGGTTTGAGTGCGGAGCAGCTCGCGCCGCTCTTCGAATCTGCCGAGGCGTACATCCGCATGTGGGAGAAGTGCGAACGAATGAGGTAGCGAGCGCCGCGAAACGATCCAAGTGACGCTGTGGCACAGACACTCTTGTCTGTGCTGCAGGTGAGGGCACAGACAAGAGTGTCTGTGCCACATAGTTCCTCACGCCCCAAAGCGGCGACTGCGGTCGCCGCACTCCAAAGCGCTTCGCGCGTTCTGCGCCTGAGAAACCTGCACGCCGGCCGGAGCGGGCATCGCTCACACTCGATGAGCTCGACCGGCACGTGTGCCGATTACCAGAATCATTTCGATTCCAAAGCGACGGCTCGCGCCGAACAGAATCTGACCTACTCCGGCAATGCGCTCGAAGTCGAATCGCAGAACGGCGCGGTCAGCGTCCGGCACGCGACCGGGAGCGTTTTCGCAATCACGGTCTGTAAGGCCGCCGGAGCACTGAACGACGACGCCGCCCAACAGCTGCGGTCGCAGGTCAGCGTTCAGGAGCGGAACGGCAAGCTCGCAACAACAGGTCCCGATGGCGGCCGGTGGGCCGTCGACCTCATCATCACCGTTCCGGACAGCCGCTCCATCACCGTGAGGGGCGAGAACGGACCGGTCTCGTTCAACGGAGTGAACGCGACGATCGACGCCAGCGTTCAGAATGGGCCGCTGTCGTTCCACGACTCGCGGGGAGAGATGCGTTCACTCCCAGGTCTGTCCTGGTGATCTCACGCCGTTGCACGGCGGACGCGTGGCGCGAAGCGCAACATCCACCGGAGAAAGCGCGTGGTCGCGATGATCGACACCGCGCCGCCGACCAGTCCCACGGGGATGATCCACCAGCCGAGGATCTCCGTTCTCGAGGCTGCATCCATGAATCCCATCGAAAACCCGCCGTCGCCGACCCATGCGCCGACGTGTTCAGGAAAGATCGGCTTCAGAGCGGAACAGGCGAGGAAACCGATGCCCAGGCTGTATCCGGTGAGGCCAACCAGGAAAACGAGGAAACCGAGAGCGCTCATCATCGACCAGCGCATGACAGTCCGAAAGATCAGGGCGGGCGAGAAGCTCGAACGTGCGCGGGCCACCATGGCCTCGGCCTGATAGAGCGGTCCGATATCCTCCGGTTTGCCGAGGACTTTCAGAATGGCCACGAGCTTTTCGTCGCTGAGCTCGCCGGCGGCTTCAGCGCGCTCGAGAATGTGGCCGCGGATCTCCCGCAGGATGTCGTTGACCTCCTCGGGTGGCAACTCGCCGAGAGAGCGGCGGAGATTCATCAGGTACGAGTCGATACGCGTCTGCAAGTCGATGGCAGTGACGGTCATGATTGCTTCTCCTTCAGCAGCGGTGCGAGCAAGGCGCGCATCTGCTCGATCAAGCCGGCCGATTCCTGAGCCATGGAAAGCGTGCGACGCCGTCCGGCGGCGGTAAGCGAGTAGTACTTGCGGGGATGGCCGGAATTGCTCTCCTCCCACTCGGCGCGGACCAGGCTGTCGTCGCGAAGCCTGTTCAGGAGGGGATAGATCGTCCCTTCGGCGACGATCAGCTCCAGATCAGCGAGACGGCGCAGGATCTCCAGGCCGTACAGGCGGCCGTCCCAGAGCGTCACCAGGATGGCCAGTTCCAGCCAACCCTTCCGAAGCTGCGATCGCCAGTTCTCATCAGGCATGGCACGATACTCGGTATCGCTAGGTATCATGCCAGACTATACGCCAGCCTGCAAGGATGGTTTCAAACGTCGCGAGATCGGGCGTCCGGAGCGGTGCGCATGCGGAGGTAAAGACGAGTGCCGCCAGGCATCCGGCGCGTCTCAGGGTCATCAATTCGAGCTCGCGCAGAGGATCGGTTCGAGCCAGTCGCGCGTGGCGAAGATCGAAGCGGGTGACCCGACGGTAAGTGTTGACCTCCTGCTCCGCTCACTCCTCGCCGCCGGCGCCAAACCGGCTGACCTCGCCAAAGCAGTCGCAGCGAAGCGACGGGCAAGCTGAGCGTTCCCGCGGCATGAAGTTCAACGCACGAGTCGGCGCAGTACGGCGACGCCAATCGAGGACCGTCCGTCATGCCACTGGTTCTACGCGAGCTGATCTCGGCGGAGGGTGCGACGATCAACAAACAACTGGAGACGTGCCTCCCATCAACCTCGTCTCAGGATGCCGGTGAGGTCGTCTCCGCCGTCGCGCCTCGTGTCGGAGCGGCAGCGGCGGCCATGGTCGACCGGAATGCCGCGAC
>JADGOA010000441.1 GCA_017883215.1 Thermoanaerobaculia bacterium
GGCACGGCGCAGCCGTGCCCTACGGTCGAACCTCAGTCCTTCGCCCGCTCGTACTGCACCGGCCATGGAACGGCGACGCCCAATGCTTTGGCCGCATGCAGGGGCCAGTAGGGATCGCGCAGTTCGGCGCGGGCGAGAAGGACGACGTCCGCTGAGCCGTCGGCGATGATCGCTTCGGCCTGTTCGGGCTCGGTGATCAGACCGACGGCTCCGGTTGCGATTCCGGCCTGACGGCGGATCTCGCGCGCGAACGGAACCTGATATCCCGGCCCGACCTCGACCTTCGCGCCGAGGACCGCGCCACCGCTCGAGCAGTCGACGAGATCGACGCCGGCTTCGCGCAAACGACGCGCGAGCTCGATCGACTGCGCGAGATCCCATCCGCCGTCCGCCCAATCCGTCGCCGAAATGCGCACGAACAGCGGAAGCTCATCGGGCATCGCTTTGCGCACCGAGATCGCGGTGCGGATCGTCAGGCGCATCCGGTTCTCGAGTGAGCCGCCGTAATCGTCCTGGCGATGATTCGAGAGCGGCGAGAGGAACTCGTGCAGGAGGTATCCGTGAGCGGCGTGAATCTCGATCGCGCGGAATCCCGCTTCGAGTGCGTGACCGGCCGCGGCGGCGAACTGCTGGACGACGTCGTCAATCTCGCCGAGCGTCAGCTCGTGTGGCGTCGGATCGCCGGCGCGGAACGGGATCGCGCTCGGAGCCAGCGGCTGCCATGAGTGAGGACCGTCTGCGAGGACGCGGTCGCCGAGCCACGGCTTGTCGGTCGAAGCCTTGCGGCCGGCGTGTGCGATCTGAATGCCGGCGACCGAACCCTGCTCCTCGATGAAGCGAACGACGGGACGGAAGGCGCGGGCGTGCTCCGCCGACCAGATTCCGCTGTCCCAGAAAGTAATGCGTCCGGCCGGCGAGACGGCGCTGGCTTCGACGAGGACGCATCCCGCGCCGCCGACGGCACGGCTGCCGAGGTGAACCAGGTGCCAGGCGGTCGGGAGGCCGTTGTCGCTGGAGTACTGGCACATGGGCGAGACGAAGACCCGGTTGCGAAAGGTGACGGAGCGGAGGGCGTAAGAATCGAATAGATGCGACATGGTTTGATTTCTCTCAGGATGCCAGGAGCAAGCATCGTGCTCTTCGCATTTCGAGATGCTTGGCTCCCGCCCACCCTTCCACCTCACTCAGTATGACTGTGTCTCCGCGGTCCGCGGTCTGCCTCTAGCGCCGCTTTTTCGCCGGCGCCGCCTTGTCCGTTTCCAGGTACCGCGCCAGGAAGGCGGGGATGAGATCGTTCACCTGCGCCGGCGCCTCGAAGTTGGCGAGGTGAGCGGCGTTGGCGATCGGGGCGAGCTCCGCCGCCTTCATCAGCGAAACCATCCGTTCGGCATCCGCGACGGGAGTGATGGCGTCGTGCTCGCCGACGATGACCAGCGCCGGCACGTTCGCGTCGCGCAGTGTGGCGGTGGAGTCGGCTCTTTCGGCCATCGCCTTCAGAGCGGCGATGACGCCGGCCGGCGTGGCGCTGTTCATGATGTGGCGCACGACGATCCGGAGCGGCTCGCGCACGACCATCTTCGGCAACATGGCCTCGACGACATTCATCGTTCCGTTCTTCGCCACGTCTTCCGCGCTCTTGTACCGGCCGGCCCGTCCTTCCTCGGAGTCGGGCTTCTCGTGGGTGTCGAGCAGCAGAAGTGCGGCCACGCGCGCCGGCGCATCGCGGAGCATCTGCATCGCGACGTAACCGCCCATCGACAGCCCCGCCACGACAGCGCGATCGACTCCGGCGCGGTCGAGCACGTCGACGACGTCGCGGGCGTAGCCGGCCATCGTCATCTCTCCGTCCGGCGGCGGTGTCGCGCCGAAGCCGCGGAGATCGGGCCGGATGTGCCGGTATCCCTGAATGCGCGTCTGCGGCGTGAATACGGCCGACGAGAGGGGAAACCCGTGAATCCAGACGATCGGGAATCCGCTTCCCTCGTCATGGAAGGTGATCGCTTGCTGCTGCATGCTGCCCCCAATGCAATGGCTGCGCTCAAAAGGAGATGTCGAATCCGGCGCGCTCAGCCGATTCTTTCACAGCATCACGATCGGCGGTCACGGATCCGTCGCGTCCGTGGTCTACAGATTGATGCAGCGCGTCACTTCCTGCTTTCCTCCGTTCGCATTACGCTTCAAGCCCGGCCGTTCGACGGAGCACCGGCTCTGAAGCAGTGGGCAGTGGGGGGCTCTCCTGCCCACTGATGGAAAGCGCTCCTCGAGGAGGGACAGATGAGCTTCGAAACAAATCTTGCCAACGCAATCATCGGGATGGACACGCTGTGGGGCGGTGACGTGATGAATCCCTCCGGCACGGGGCGCTTCATCGCCGATTCATGGTTCTCCGACCAGCCGCTTCCGGCGGCGTACAACGATCGGGCGGCGGGGAAGCTGCGCGAGAGCGGCGGCGTCGGCCCGAAAGAAGACCGAGCGGCGGTCGATGACTATCTCTCCCGAATCGACGTCCGCGGAGCGATCGGATCTGTCGCGGCCGAGGCAAAGCGCATCGGCGGAGCAAGAGGCGAATACCTCGACGGCCTCGCTCTCTGTTTTCAGGTGATGTGGGATCTGGCGATGGAGCTTCACGGAAAGGGTGACCCGGTGCCGTACGACCGCTGCGTCGAAGCGATCACCGGACGCGCGCCGGAGCCGTCCAGCCCGACCACGAAGCGGGACAAAGTGCGCGAGTTGCTGGGCGAGGCGGGCCATGCGTCGACCGACATCGCGTCGTTGCTCGCAGCGGTCGACGCGTGGCGGCGCGATCGAATCGTGAAGTCGAGATCGATCCCCGGCGTGGCGCAGACGATGATCGCGAAGTTCGACGCGCTGTCGGCCCGCAATCTCTCGCCGCACCTGCCGAAGGA
>JADGOA010000091.1 GCA_017883215.1 Thermoanaerobaculia bacterium
ATGTCGATCGCGTGCAGCAGCACGTCCGAGCGCCTGGCGATGTCCGCGAGCCGGTCCACCAGGCTCATGCTGCGGGCGCTGCCGAATCGCTGGTCGGTGTCGACTTTCCAGATCTCACCGCTCTCCACTGCGGCGTTCTCGCGCTGCTGATCGCTAGAGATCTGCGCATCGCGGCCCTGGACGAGCCGGGGGTCGAAGCCTTCGGAGAGAAGGACCACATGCTTCTGACCGTTGACGCTTCGAAGCGTCTTGGCCAGACCGGCCAGCAGGTTGATCTCGCGCTCGACGCGCTCGCGGTTGTACTGATCCTCGACGTTGTTGGCCCGGCGGATCGTGTCGTTGAACTCGGCCGTAGCGATCGCCCCTTTATCCGCGCGGCCGCTGGAGGTTCCGCTGGAGGTTTCCGCCTGTTCTGTGAAGGCGATGGTGCCGGCGACCTGAAGGGGATCGTTACCGCGATAGTTGAGCGGATTGTTGATGGCATCAGCGATCAGCTTCCGATCGGTGGTGAAGGCCGTGACCAGCTTGAATCCCTTTTCGGCGTCGATGGTCGCGACCGAAACCCGATCCCGCGGCTCGACCATCTTGGCGACGAAATCGCGCGAGGCCTGCTGAGCGCGCGCCAGTGACGAGGGGGAGGAGAACGAGAGGTCGAACAACAGCATGAAATTGCGGCGGGCGGCGGGATTGAGGGGTGAGATCGCCGTGACCGACTGCTTCGACGCGAAGTCGATGGCATCGACGGAGCTGATCGGACGGGATTTGCCTTCGTCGAGGAGCTCGAAGTTCGCGGCCGTCAAGCCACGGATCGGATTGCCAGCGCGATCCACGACCGTGACCGGCACCTCGACGACGCTGACGGTGATTCGTTCCTGAAACTGCGCGGAAGCAACAAGCGAGGTCAGGAGTATTGCGACGGTGAGACGGACGATTGATCGCATGAGGGGATCTCCAGGCCGCCGAGTTTAACCCCGCACGTGGAAAACCGCAGGGCACGGCTGCGCCGTGCTGGATTCTGGCGGGGGGGCCTGCGTTCCGGCCTATTCCGCTGATCGGTTGTGGCACAGACCACTGCAGTCCAAATGAGATGCGGAATGACAGGAGAGCCCGCGGTCAAATCGTTGGCGCCGATCCCCCCTCATTCCTCAACGCGGCTTCCTCGTGGCGGGGCGTTTGCGTCCAGCCGCAGGGGTGCGGCGCGGCGCACGAGCAGCGGCACGCGAAGCCACCGGCTGGCCTTCGCGCAGCATGCCGTGGCGAAGAATGCGCGCGATCTCTCTCACGGCTTCGTCGGTGTCCTTGCCGAAGTGGTCTTTCACGCCAAACAGGATCTCGACGGAGAAGTAGTTGAAGAGGATGCGCGTGGCCAGCATCACCGCCGAGATCGGCGAGAGCCCTTCGGCGAGCTTCGACCGCAGCTCGGTCTCGATGCCGGTCTCTTTCATGAAGTGGTCGAAGCGCTGCGACATGTCCTCGTAGAATTTGCGGATGTGCGATCCGTCGAACTCGACCACGTCGACGTAGATCAGCGCCACGTGCGCGCGGTACTTTTCGACCACGTGGCGCGTAGCCCGGCCGAGCTCTTCGAGGTTTTCGGGGAACGTGCCGGTGGCCAGCGCCCGATTGAACGGGAAGTCGGGCCTCGACATCGCTGCGAAGTACTGGTCCAGCAGCTCGCGGAAAATCGACTCCTTGTCCGCGAAGTGGTGGTAGACGTTTCCCTTCGAAACGGATGCCGCGTCAGCGATGTCCTGAACGCTGGTGGCGCCGTAGCCGCGGTGCGAGAAGAGAATCAGCGCGGCATCGAGAATGTGCGTGCGAGAGCGTTCGGATCGTTTTTCCTGGAGCATAGTCGGTCACCAGCCGGCGCGAGCTTCACAGCCCGGCGCCGGCATGAGCAATGAGGAATGAGGCATGAGTCCCACCCATGCCTCATACCTCATGCCTCATGCCTCACATCTGCGCAAGCGAGCGCTTCAACTCCTCCTTCACCACTTTCCCATACGGCGTCCTCGGCAGCGCGTCCATGAAGACGAACCGCCGCGGCACCTTGTACTTCGCAATGCGCAGAGTCAGAAACGATGTGAGATCCTCCGCCGTTGCGGTGCCGACGACGAACGCCACTCCCACCTCGCCCCAGGTCTCGTCGGGAATCGACACCACTGCCGCATCCGCAACCGCTGGATGCGCCACCAGCTCCGCTTCGATCTCCGCAGGATAAATGTTCACGCCGCCGCTGATGAACATGTCTTTGCGGCGGCCGGCGATGTAGAAGAAGCCGTCTTCGTCGCAGCGGGCCAGGTCGCCCGTACGGAACCAGCCGTCCTCCCCGTACGCTGCGCGTGTCGCTTCTTCGTTGTTCCAGTAGCCTTTCGAAACGTGCGGACCGCGGATCCACATCTCGCCGATCTCACCCGTCTTCACCTCCCGCCCTTCCGCATCGACGAGCTTCACGGCTGTGAACATCATCGGCCGGCCGATCGAGCCCCGTTTGCGATACGAATCGGCGACAGTCATCGTGAAGCAGTTCACGCCGACTTCGGTCATCCCGAAGCCTTGTTTGAAGACCACGCCGCGTTTCTGGTACGCGTCGATGATGAAGTGCGGCAGCGGCGCTCCGCCGGAGAAGAACGCGCGCACGTGGCCGAGATCCGCAGTGGCGAACTCCGGCGCGTCCATCAGCATCTTCCAGATCGTCGGCACTCCCAGCACCACGGTACAGCGATCCTCCTGAATGCTCTTCCAGACTGCCGACACATTGAAGCTCTTGTGCAGAACGATGGTGCCGCCCACGCAGAAGAGCGGGATCAGGAACGCTGCTAATCCGCCGGCGTGGTAGAGCGGCGTGTAAACAGGCGACACGTCGTCGGCATGCAGGTCCCAGTTGACTGCGGTGTTGTAGCCGTTCCAGTAGAGCTGGCGGCGCGGAATCATGACGCCCTTCGGTTTGCCGGTGGTGCCCGACGTGTACAGGAGGCAGTACGTGGCTTCCGGATCGTGAAGGGCGACGGCCGGAGGACCGGCGACGGAAGCCGGCTTGCGCAGCACGTCGAAAGAAAAGCTCGCTACCGCCAGATGCGTGGCCAGTTCCGTGAAGTCGTCGCTGTGGAGCAACAGTTTCATGTCGCAATCGGCGACGATTGCTTCGAGCTCGTGCGCGGTGGCGCGGTTCGACAGCGGCACGACGATCGCGTCGAGGCGTCCGGCGGCGAAGAAGAACGCCAGGTACTCGACGGAGTTGAGCCCGAGGATTCCGTAACGCTCGCCTGCGGCAACTCCGAGCGCGCGCAGGGCAGCCGCGGCCGCGTCGACCCGCGCATCGAAGTCTGCGTACGTTATCCGCTCGCCCGTTTCCACATAGACGAGCGCGACCTTCTCGGGGGTGACCCGGGCGCGCTCGCGAACCAGATCGCCGTCGAAGATCATGCCGTCGCCTCGAGAAGAACCTGCGCGAACTCCGCGGCTGTCTGCCTGTGCGGCGAATGGGCGGCGTGCTCGATGACGTGCAGTCGCGAGCCGGCGATCCTCCCCTGCAATGTCCTGGCGTACTCGAGCGACAGCAGCCCGTCGTGAGCGCCCCAGATCAGCGTCACTGGCATCTTCAGCTCCGGCAGCCTGGTGTCGATCGCCCAACGATCCACGCCGGCGGCGAGAACGCGTGCCTGTGGAAGCGTCGGAGCCAGCTTCAGCATCGCGTCGACGAGGAACCCCGGGATCGGAGCGGTGGGACCGTGGACCATGCGCAGGAGCCGCAGCGCTTCTTCCCGATCCTTCGGGAACGCCGGCACGTGGCTGATGTCCCAGGTCAGGCCGCTTGAGTCTTCGAGGACCAGCTGCGCGACCCGGCCGGGATGCTCGACGGCGTAGAGCATGCTCACCCAACCGCCCATGGAGTTGCCGACCAGGATGACGGGATCGTCGGGCGACTCGCGATCGATCACAGCGCCGAGGCCGTCGATCATGACCTGCATGGCCAGCGGGCCGGCCGACGGCTCACTCTCGCCGTGTCCCGCCAGATCGACCGCGACGATGCGGAAGCGATCGCGCAGCTTCGCAACCACACCCGACCACGAGCCCGCCTGATCGTTGACGCCGTGCACGAGGACGAGAGGCCTCGAGCCTCGCCCGCCGCTGAAATAGACGATGCGGCTGCCGTTCACCCGGAGCTCGCGTCGCGTGAGGCCGGCCCGCACCAGAGTGCGTCGGGTCATCTTGACGAACGCCTCCAGCGGATGGCTGCGCGCCCACAGCGCGATGGCGGCGAAGACTGCCGCCAGCGCGCCGACGATCACCAGGGCGAATGCAGCCAGTGCGCTCATCGCGTCCTCACGAAAACAGTCGGGCACCGTCCCCGGCCACGCGGAACGCCGCCCCGGCCTGGTTGTATCCGACGCCGGAGCCGACCATGACAACGAGGTCTCGCGGCTTGATCTTCTTCTGCCGGAACGCATCGTCGAGCGCCATCGGGATGCACGCCGAGCCGGTGTAGCCCCACTTCTCCATGACCGTGTGCGTCTTCTCCATCGGCAGACCGAGATCGTTCATGACCAGCTCGATGGTCGGCTTGCGCACCTGGGTGAAAATGAGAAAGTCGATGTCCGACACTGCGAAGCCGCCGTTCTTCGCCACGTCGCGCACGACGGCCGGCCATCCCTCGTTGTTGATCTCCGGCGGATAGCGGTCGTACATCTTCACGCGGGTATGGCCCTTCCTGAACGACTCCTCGGTGGTCGGTTCCACCGTGCCGCCTGCGAAAATCGCCCAGCGCTTCGCATACGAGCCGTCCGCCCGGAAGGCCGACGAGACGAATCCCGCCTCCTCGGACCGCTCCAGCACAGCCGCTCCCGCCCCGTCGCCATAGAAGAAGGCCATGGGGTCGTTCGGATCGGTGAGCTTGTGCATCATGTAGACGCCAACGACCACCACCACTTTCAGGTTGGCGTTCGCCATCATCATGCCGGCGGCGGAAGTGAAGGCCGTCGGAAACGACGCGCAGGCGCAGCCGACGTCGAACGTGCCGGCGTTCTTTGCGCCGATCTTGTCCTGCACGATGACCGACGTCGCCGGCGTGATGAAGTCCGGCGAATCCGTGCCGACGATGACGAGGTCGACTTCTTCCGGCCTGCGGCCGGCGCGCTCGAGCGCCTGCTTCGCCGCTCGGGCCGCGAGATCGGACGTCGCCCAATCCTCCGGCGCGTACCAGCGCGTCATGATTCCGCTCGAGGCTTCCATCTTGTCGACGAACTCGGGAATGAGCTTGTCGAACCGCGCCCGCAGCGCGTCATTGCTGATTTCGATTTCCGGCAGGTACATGCCGGTGGAGACGATGTTCGCGTACATTCCAGTCCTGAGTCCTGAGTCCTGAGCCGCCAGCCTGAGCCACTCAGGACTCAGCACTCAGGACTCGGGACTTCGTCTATGTTCCGAGCACGAGTCCGCCGTCGATCGACAAGACGGCGCCGCTGACGAATTTTGCGGCATCGGATGCGAGCCAGACGAATCCGTTGGCGATGTCGGCGGGCTCGCCCATGCGGCCGAGAGGTGTCTTCTGTGCCATCGACTCGAGCACCTTCGGCGGCATGGATTTCACGATGTCGGTGGCGATGAATCCCGGAGCGATGGCATTGACGCGAATTCCATAGCGGCCGAGCTCCCGCGCCCATGTCTTCGTGAAGCTGATCACTCCGGCCTTCGTGGCTGCGTAGTTGGTCTGGCCGAAGTTGCCGTACAGGCCGACCACTGACGACGTCGTGAGGATCACGCCGCGGCCCGCCTCGATCATGTGCGGGACGACGGCGCGCGTGCAGACGAACGGTCCCTTGAGATTCACGTTGATGACGGCGTCGAATGCGGCGTCGTCCATCGTGCCGGCGACTTTCCCGTCTTTCCACTTCACGAGCTGCGCATCGCGAACGATGCCGGCGTTGTTCACCAGCACGTCGATATGCCCGTGCGTGGCGATGATCCCGGCGACTGCTTTTTCGACCTGCTCCTTGTTCGTCACGTCGATCTTCGGATCGCCCGTCACGTCCCACGAGTAGACGATCGCGCCTTCGGCCTTGAACCGCTCGGCCGTTGCGCGGCCGATGCCGGCGCCGCCGCCGGTGACGACGACGATCTTGTCCCTGAGTCCTGTCTCGATTGCCATTGGAAGAACCTCGAGTTGTGGCACAGGCACTCCTGCCTGTGCCGGCACAGACAGGAGTGCCTGTGCCACACGCCGCCGGGTGTCTCGCACCCGGCGGCTCTCACAAGTGAAGCGAAAAGGTCAGTACACGAAGCGCAGGCCGAGCTGAATCTCCCGCGCCGGAAGAGTGGCAAAGGCCTTTCCGTAGTTCGGATTCGCGAAGGCCGTGGCCTTCGGGTTCGCGATCGTGGGACCGCTCAGGTAGAGGGCGCTGTTGATCGAGTTGACGTCGTAGTTCTTCACGTTCGTCAGATTGAACGCCTCCGCGATCACCTCGAGCTGGCCGTTTCCGCTCATCGGGACCGCCTTCGTGACGCGAAGCGAGAGCTGGCGGAACGCCGGCCCGTCCATGGTGTTGCGGCCAACGCCGGCAACACGATCCGACGATTTGCCGTCGCCGTTGTAGTCGTAGCCGTAGCGCTGTGACCACGGCTGGCCGGAGCCGTACTCGTAGATCGGCGCAACCGTCAGCGCCCACGGCGCGTGAAACACGCCGGTGAGAACGATGTGGTAGCGCTCGGACCCACGCGCGCGGCCGTACTCGGCTTCGATGTTCGCGGGATCGCTCGGATAATCGGTGAGCGCCGGGCTGAAGTCGTCGCTGATGTTCTTCTTGTCCGAGAACGTGACGGACGCTGTCAACAGGTCGTTCTGACGGACGCTCCCGTTGAGCGAGAAGACCAGGGCTTTGTACTTCGAGTGGCCCTGGTTCGTGTACATATTGATCTGGTCGTATGCAGCGTTCAGACGTTTGGCCGTAGCGTTACCGGCCCAGTTGGTGTCTCGAACGGACAGCTCGTCCTTCCCCTTCACATAGATCGCCTCGGTGTCGAGGAACATGCGCGAGCCGCCGAGCCGCGTGGTCCAGCCGAGGGAGGCCTGGTCCGACTCCGGCGATTTGAGCGTCGGCGAGAGCAGGGTGATGGCCGCCGCCAGAGGAATGCCGGTCGTAGTCGGATGGGCGGGATCGAGCCAGTAAGCCTGCGGAAGACCGAGGACAGCTCCGTTCAGGCGCTGGAGGGTGATACGTCCGGTGACGCCATTCTGCTGAAGCTCGGTGAAGAGCGGGACCAGCAGGAAACGCCCGGTGAAGCGGCCCGCGCCGCCGCGGATCACGTTCGCGCCGTTGCCGGCCAGGTCGTAGTTGAATGAGAAGCGCGGCTGGAAGTTGTTCGTGTCACGCTCGCGGCCGTTCGGAACGAGCGGATGCCGGAAGCCGGGGTCGTTACCGTTGGTATCGAGGTCGTAGCGGAGGCCGAGGTTGACCGTCGTCTTCGCGTTCGGGGTCCAGCTGTCTTCGACGAACGCGCCGTAGAGATTCGTCTTGGCGCGTATGTCTGACGATCCGGTGCCGTAGACATAGAGAAGCGGGAGGGCGCGCGTGTCGGTCACGTAGATGAACAATCCGTTCTGGTATGTGTCGATGCGGGAGCGATCGTTCACGTGCTGCGCCGAGATTCCGGCCTTCAGAGCGTGCGAGCTGCTTCCGATGGTGAGTTGGTGGTGGAACGTGTCGCGAAGCTCCCACTCCGTTCCTTCGCCGAGGAGATCTCCGAGGATGTTGGATCCGGTGATGAGGGTGTTGCCGCTGGAGAAGTACTCGCCGACGGCCGAGGAGTTGGTCGGCTCGAAGTAGCGGCGCGAACCATACTGCGCGCGAGCCTCGTTGGAGCTCAGAGAACTGATCGACCAACTGTTCTCGCCGATGACGTTCCAGTTCTTGCGCTCCAGTTTCTGTCCGGAGGAAATGTCGGCGACGCCACCCACCCGGAAGTTCTCCTGGGCGAATTTCTCGTAAGTTGCGCGGACACCGCCGGCCATGGCCGGCGTGAATTGCGTGTCGAGGCTGCCGAACAGGAGGGTCTGGTTGAACGGAACCTTCACGTCAGCGGCCAGGTTGCCGTACGTCGCTCCGACTGGGCGGAACAGGGCGATATTGTTCTCGTTGATGTGCTCGGCAGAGCCGAAGTAAAAGGTCTTGTCGCGAACGATCGGGCCGCCGACGGTGAAGCCGAACTGCTGACGCGAATAGGGGTTCTTCTTCTGCTCCAACGCCCCTTTCGCGCGGAGGGAGTTGTCACGGAAAAAGCCGAAAGCATTGCCGTGCAGATCGTTCGTACCCGACTTGGTGACGATCGACAGCGCGCCGCCGGCGGAGCCGCCGATCTCGGTATCGAAGCGGTCCTGGATGACGCGGAACTCGCGGATGGCGTCCTGGCTGAAGCGGACGCGCGAGAGGCCGAGAGCGGGGTCGGTGAAGTCGACACCGTCGACGAGGATCGTCGCTTGCGAGGCATTGCCACCCGAGCCGATGACCGGGCCCCCGCCGATGAAGCGGTATGAGCCGCGCTCGCGCTGCACGCCCGGGGCGATGAAGGCGAGGCGCTGGAAGTCGCGATCCGCGACCGGCAGCGATTCGATCTGCTCCGGGATGATGTTGGTCGACGAGTCACTCTTGTGGATGTCGACCATCGGCGCGGCCGCCGTAACGATGATGGTCTCGCTGGCGGCCTGCTTCATGGTCACGGCGACTTTTGCCGTCTGGCCGACGAGCAGGGTCAGCTTCTGCGCCTTCACCGGCGCGAATCCTTCGAGCGTGAACGACAGCTCGTAATTGCCCGGCGCCAGGGCCGTGAAGTGCGCCAGGCCGGCCACGTCGGTGACGGAGGTGGCCTGATAACCGGTCTCGGGGCGCACCACGGTTACGGTGACGCCGGGAAGTGCCGCCCTGTTCTGGTCGAGCGCCACGGCATCGACCGCGGCCTTGTCGATTTGTGCGAAAAGCGGAACGGCGAGAAGCAACAACAGAGCGATGGAGAGGAGTCCGGGGACGCGGCGGTGCAGCATCGTTTCCTCCTGGCGAACAGGCGTGTTTTGTCTTTGGACGATTTACAGGCCGACTGGTCGGTTTTGTTTTGCGCACTATGAGCGCACCTCAATCCCGTGTCAAGAAGCTCCCCGCCAGAGACGTACGGCTGTCAGCCGGCGGCGACAAACTCCACGCTCTTCGCCCGCATGAACGCCGTGAGGGTCGGGAAGAGAAACACTCCTGTCTGCGCCATCTTTTTCGGGCGGGCACAGACAAGGCGGGCACAGACAAGAGTGTCTGTGCCACACGCATTTCTGTCCCTTCCTTCTCAAGCCCCCGGCTTGAGAACCGTACAGACCGACGCGCAGATCGGGCCGCCGATGTTGAAGGTGGCCGCGATCTTCGGTCTGGCTGCCTGGAGCTCTTTCGGCACCTTGCCGAGGAGCTGCCACGCGCTCCAGCCGATCATGGCGATGCCGGTCGCGCCGATCGGGTGTCCCTTCGCAATGAGACCGCCCGAGGTGTTGATCGGGCAGGCGCCGCCGACCGACGCGTGGCCATCCCGCCAGTACGCCGCACCCTTCCCGTACGCCGCCTTGCCCAACACTTCGGCGCCGATCGCCCCCATGACCGTGAAGCAGTCGTGCACCTCGGCGACATTGACATCAGCGGCGGTCACGCCGGCCATGCTGTAGGCCTTGTTCATGGCGGTGAGCGCGCCGGCCGGGCGCAGCACGTCGCGCCCCTTCTTCTCGAGGGCGTCGGTGGCCTGGCCCCAGCCTGCCAGCTCGACGCAGTCGGTCCTGGCCACGCCAAGCCTGCGCAAGCCCTCCTCGGTGGCGAGGATCATCCCGGCGTAGCCGTCGGAGATCTGCGAGCAGTCGTAGGTCTTCAGCGGGAGCCCGTCGACGACGTAGCGGTTGATCCCCTCGATCTTCATTGCCTGCTCGAGGGTGATCTGCACCTTCTGCATCTGCGCGTACGGGTTGTACCTGGCGTTGCCGTACTCGATGACGGCGATGCGTGCGAGATCCTCCTCGGGGACGCCGTGCGTCTTCATGTAGGCGTCCATCACTTCGGCGAAGAGGTGCGGGAAGACGAACACCTTGCCGGCCCGCTCATCCGGGTGCGAGAAGTAGCCGAGCACCTCGCCGACGAGCTTTCCGTCCATCTTTCCTTCGGCGTCGCGCATCTTCTCGTAGCCGACCGCGAGCCCGACCTCTCCCTGGCCGAGCAGGAGCTTGCCGGCCACCGAGAGGACCGCTTGCCCTCCGGAGGCGCAGGCGTTCTCTACCGACTCGATCGGCTTGCCGGCGAGGCCCGGAACTTGAGCGAGCAAACCGGCGAGCAGCCCCTGATGGTTGAGGGCGATGTTGCACGCCGCGCCGACCGAGCCGACGTCGATCGCGGACGGCTCGACTTTGATCGCGGCGCACGTTTCGACCGCGGCGTTCCTGATGATGGCCGGCACGGACATGTCCATGAGCTTGCCGAATTTCGACTGGTGGTAAGAGGCGATGAAGATCTTTTTCACGGCGTAACTCCTTTTGTATTGCGGGGTGCAGGCGCTGAAGCGGCGGCGGAGTCGTGGTCTCCGCCGGAGAGCGCCGACCGAAGCGCGGTCAGAAAACGGTCCGGGCACTCGACCTGCGGGACGTGGCCGCAAGCGTCGATGACCTGGAAAGATCAGTAAACGAAGTGCGGGCCGAGCTGAATCTCGATGACCAGGCGTGTTCATCGACTCGAACGACTTACCGGCCGATCGGTCGGTTTTATGGGCACTATAGGAGCGGGCCCGGAAAAGTGTCAAGAAGAAGACGCCCGGGTCGCGGTCCGCCAGATCACAAAGTTCCGTAACGACTACTCGCTACTCGCTACTCGCTACTCGCTGACATGCGGCGGCACGGGCGTCGGCCGATCAATGGAATCGACCGGCCGGCGCCCGGCATCGCGCTCGAGGAGTGCCAGGCGAGCCAGGAG
>JADGOA010000092.1 GCA_017883215.1 Thermoanaerobaculia bacterium
GCGAACGGGAAGTAAAAGCGAGGGCGGCAGATGAATCGATTGCCACAGCTTGAGTCGATGCCCGTAGGGCGGTCGTTTCACGTCTTGCGCGAGTGGTTTGCCGCCCACTCCCGCAACTCGTCGTTAGGTTTCTTGGGGGTGTTGAGCGATGGATAACACGCTCTCGCTTCAACCTCCCCTGTCCCGAAACTTGCAATTCGTTACCATTCGCCGGCAATGGCCACAAAAGCAGCGCGAAATGAAGAGAAGCTCCCTCTCCCGCCGAGAGACGACTCCGTCGCCGCTGCAGAGGTCTCGCTCTATCGGAACGTCCTGAACATCCGGCAGGAGCACGGCCTCGAACATCTCGGCATCTCGTTCTTCGATTGCGAGACGACCATCCAGTGGTCCTACAACGCCGACCACTACTTCCACGCCGCTTCCACCATGAAGCTGGCCGTCCTCCTCGGGGTCTTTCGCGAAGTCGAGCACGGCGCTCTTTCGCTCGACGCGCCCGTGCACGTGCGGAACCGGTTCACCAGCATCGTGAATCAGGAGACGTTCATGCTCGATCTCACGCACGATGCCGACCCGAACGTCTACGGCCAGCTCGGCAAGACGCTCACCGTGCGCGAGCTCGCCTACTGGATGATCACCCTGTCGAGCAACCTCGCTACGAATCTGCTGGTCGAAGTCGTCGGGATCGCCACAATTCAGCAGGCGCTCGACGAGCTCGAGATCGACGGCATGCGCGTGCTGCGCGGGGTGGAAGACCAGCGCGCCTTCGAAGCAGGGTTGAACAACGAGGTGACCGCCAACGGCCTGCTCAAGCTGCTGCGCCTCATCGCCGAAGGCAACGCCTATTCGCGCCAGGCGTGCGATGAGATGCTGCAGATCCTGCTCGATCAGCAATACCGAAGCGGGATTCCGGCCGGACTGCCGAAGGCCGCGCGGGTGGCCCACAAGACGGGTAACATCTCCACCGTGCACCACGACGCCGGCATCGTTTATCTGGAGAACCGGCAGCCTTACGTCCTGGTCATCCTCACGCAGTTCGCTGCCGAGAGCACGCGAGGCACTGCGATCGCCGACGTGTCGCGCGATATCTACCGCACGCTCGGCGGGCTGATCTATGAGTGAGCGGCAAGACCCTGCCACCCTGAAGATCGTCGACGCCTTCGATCTCGATGACGAGCTGCGCTCGATTCTCAAGCCGGGCGAGATGCTCCGCGACGCCCAGGGGCGGCGGCATCGCTTGCCGCGCTATTTCTACGAGGTGCCGTCACATGAGATGGCGATGGAAACGCGGCTCACGCCGCATTTCGGCCTCAACGAGTTCAGCCTCGTCGACCTGAAGGAAGCGCCTCGCCTTCAGGACTTTCCGCGCTACATCCCGTGCGCGGTCCGCATCCTCGCCTTCTACCTCGAACAGTTTCGCGCGGCCGCCGGCGCATCGGTCCACGTCGCGGTGAACGGCGGCTACCGCTCTCCTTCGCACAAGCTCTCCAGCAATGCGACCACGCACATGTGGGGGACCGCCGCCGACGTGTACCGCATCGGGCAGACCATCCTCAGGACGCAAGAGTCGATCGAGAAGTACAACGCCATTGCCGAGGATGTGAGCGAGGACATCACGGCGCTCCCGTACGGTCACGAGACCGGAAAGAACGCGGACGACCACGTGCACATCGAGCTCGGCTATATCACCCTCATCCCGCGCGAAGTCAGCGAGGACCGGATGGAGCAGCCACAGGAGAACCGCCCCCGCTTTGCCTTCGAGGAGCGGAGACGCCTGGAGCGGCGCCATCCGACCGACGTGCCGAACTCGGCGGAGCCGGCGAAGTAGACCACCGCCGCCCAGCCGGTCACGGGGTCACGGGGTCACGAGGTCACGGCCTTGCGACGTCTCTCTACTGGAGAAAGTGGGCGCATTCGGTTGCGCGAAATCGACCGAATCCGATACCTCGCGACCTCGTGATCTCGTGACCTCGCGACCTCGTGACCTCGCGACCCGGAGACCCGGAGACCTCGAGTACCACCGGCACAACACCCCCGCCCGTCCGGCCTGCCGTTTGCTAAGACCCGTTCAGCCTCATCGCAGTCCCACAGCTCGGCCCGGGATCGCTAAGCATGCCTTCGAACCGCAAAATCGACGCCGGCAGAGCCCGACATCCGCAGACCTCGTTGAACATGCCGGTGATCGGCATGGAGTCGGAGTTCAACGTCTGGCTCGACGAGATCGAGATCATCCCCGAGAACTACTGGAATCACCCGAGCGCCTTCATCGACGCGCCGATGCTCAAACGCGAGAAGAGCTCCTCGCACATCACGACCGGCGGTGCCGTTTACTTCGATCGCGGTGTGATCGAAGTCGTCACGCCGGTCATCGAGCTGGCCGAGCATTCGACGGCACGCATGGTGCGGAACCTCTGGGAATCGATGCAATTTGTGCGCGATCAGCTGTCGCAGTGGGGAAAAAAGACCGGCCACACCGTCCGGCTCAAGGCGTACAGCAGCCACTACAACATCTCGTACGAGATTCCGAAAAGGGAGCAGAGCCGGCAGCGAAACATTCAGAAGCTGGCACTGCTGCTCGCTTACATCCTTCCGGTGCCGATGATGCTCGTGGCCGCAAATCGCCGGTCGACCGGCATCGGCGTGCGGCCGCGCGGAGACCGCATCGAGATCACGTCGGATTTCACACCCGATCCCGGGCTGATGCTTGCGGCTGCAACGCTCGCCGTCGGCATCGTGCGGGAGGTGATGTCGTGGCCCTCGTACGAGCTGTCGCTCCTGGAGAAGCTTCCGATTCCGGTGATCGCCGGCGTCGTCCCGGGAAAGCACACCACGCGCAAGGGCTGGCTGACCAAGGACTTTCATTACCCGAAGAGCCCGTACACCTGCGACGTGAACGCGCCGATCTGGGAGACGCAGTTCGGCGATACCAAATCGCTTCGCCAGATCGGAGCGGAAGCGGCGTGGTTCTTCCGGAAGTCGATCCGCAGGTTCTCCGACCCGTTCAGTTTCCGGCTGCTCTTCGCCGTTCTCGATGGGCGGGCGCCCTCGATGCTCGAGCTGCTCGACCGTCCCTCGGCGTACGAAGACGTCGGACGGCTCTGCCGCTGGGGAATGGTCATTCACGAGCTGAAGAACTACGAAGCCGAGATGAACCTCCTCCAGCCGGGTCGCGCCGCCTGGAATACCGAATCCATCGACCAGTTCGTCACCGAGCGCGACAAGGCGCGCGAGCAGCACCTCAGCGAAACGGCGAACGCAGCCTCCCTCGAGCCGCGAGCGCGCAAGCTGCTCACCACCGACGATCCTGAGGCGGCGCAGGTGGCGCTGCTGCCTCGCGGCCGCCGAATTGCCGCGACCGCAGGCGTTCGCCGGCAGTCCGTACTCTCGAGGCGGCGCAGCGACGCGCCCGGACGCCTCGTTCCGCCACGGTCAAAGGACTATCTCGACCGCCGCGCCCTCTCGCTCCTGCCACGGGAATCGGCGGTCGCGCGCGAGCGGCGCCGCGGCCGCGAACGGCCCAATCGGGTCAGCCGGATTCCGTTTCCCGACCGCCGGCTCACGCGCTCCGCATACGAGCAGGTGTTCCTGAAGCTCGTCTCCGGCGGTCGCCTCCGCGTCGGGAGGGACCTCTACAAGCCGGTCGGCATGAAGGGCTGGTATCACGCCATCTTCAAGCGTGAGTCGGACGGCAGAGAGCGGCTTCTGTCCCTCGATCAGCTGCTGCGGAAGATGAACGACTGGGTGTAACCGAGAGCGGGTGGCGGGTAGAGGGTAGGAAAGCCCGCCCCGCTACCCGCTACCCGCTACCCGCTACCGGCGCTACTCCGGCTTCCGCCGCTCCCAATCTTCTCGGATCGCTCCCTGCGGTGTACGGCCGCGGAGGCGCGGCTTCTCGAGGATACGCGCGAGCAGATCGGCGACCCCCCAGGCGAGAAATGTCGACGCCGCAATCGTGAAGAACTGCGAGACCGTCGCCATGCGCAGGAGGAAAAAGAGGACGACCGGCAGCACGATGCCCATCACGATCCCGCCGATCATCAGTCGAACGCCCGTCACGGCGGGTATTCTACGAGTAGCGAGTAGCGAGTAGCGAGTAGGCGCCGTGCAAGCACGCGTCAATGGGCAGTCCGCAGCGGGACCTGTCTCCAAAGCCGACTGTCCACCGCCTGCTGTCCACTGCGCACTGACGCGGCCGGCGCTTACTCGCTCGCTGCACCGAGGTCCGCGATCTGGCCCTGCAGCCTGTCGCCGAGGTCCTGCTGGAAGCTGCGCACCCGCTGCACGTAGTTCCGTGTCTCGCGGTAGGGGGGCACGCCGTTGAAACGACGGACGTTCCCCTCGCCTGCGTTGTAGGCGGCGATGGCCTTCTGCTGGTCGCCGTCGAATCGGTCGGTGAGGTAGCGGAGGTATTTGGCGCCAGCGCTGATGTTTTGGGCCGGGTTCGTCAGATTCTGAGCCCCCATCCATCGGCCGGTCCGTGGCACGAGCTGCATGAGGCCGACGGCCCCTCGATTCGAGCGCGCAGTGGGGATGAACTTCGACTCGGTGTTGACTACGGCCGCGACGAGCTCCGGCGGAAGATCGTTCTTCTTCGCCTCGCTGTAGATGATCGAACCGAACGGCACCTGCGTATTGAAGAACCGCTGCCGCACCTGTTCCGTGATCGACCTGAGCTGCTGGGGCGCCTGTGCGGCAACCTGCAAAGGCACGCTTGCGGCGCTCTCAACCGTGGCAGCGGCTGCCTGAACGCCACCGGCCACAGCCTTGACGCCACCGGCCACCTGATCGGCAATGCTCTTCGACTGCTGCAAGTCGCTATCGATCGCAGTCTGGACGAGTCTGTTCGCGTCGTCCCCGTGCGCTCTTGCGCCAGGCCCAGCCGCATCGCCCGAGTGCTGGGCGTCCTGAATCATCTTCATTGGCACCCCCAGCCCCGCAAAGGCCAGCGACGCCCCCAGAGCCAAGGTAGCGTACTTGCGCCGCAGCCCCTGCGACCGGCGGGGTTTCACCTTCTGCACTTCCTGCCGGAGCTGTGAGCGGTCGAACCCGTCGAGAAAGCGCTCCTGGAACGGCCTGCTGGTCTTCACATCGCTCATCCCGACCTCCGTCTAGAGACGTCGAGGAGTGTTATTTGCAACTCAGAGACCAACTATCGACTTTTCAAACTCTTGATCTGAAACTACTTAGAAGCAGTCCACGGTACTGCTTTGGTCCAGCTATTGAATCCCCGTACAATGAGCGGCAATGTTGGCTCAGCAGTACCGACTCGCAGTAGTTCTGGTGGCGGCCCTCGCCCTGTCAGCGACGGCGCACGCCCAGAGCTTCGGCTGCGAGGATCGTTTCAAATTCGACGACAAGGACGTGGCGCCTTACCAGTACGGACCGACTGCGATGCCGCCGGCGCCAGCACCGGAACCGACGCTCAATCCCCTCGAGCTGCGGGCGCTGAAGTACGCGGCGGTCGCGATGAAGCATCGGGTCGACGGGCTGGCGAGCTACTACTCGACCTCTCTGGACGGCAGCCTGACAGCGACCGGTGAAACCTTCCGTAATGCTCGATTCACGGCCGCTCACCTCACGCTCCCCCTCGGTACCTGGGTGGAGGTGACGGCTCGAGCGACCGGAAAGAAGATCCGCTGCCGTATCAATGACCGCGGTCCGTATGTGAAGAAGTTCGTCCTCGATCTCTCGCAGGCGGCGGCGCGCGCCCTCGGCGTCGATCGCGCTGGGGACCGCCACGTCGAGATCAGGATCGTCGCCCTTCCTGGCGAGCAGCCGCTTCCCGTGGGGTGGGACCTTGCGACGTTGCCGCCGGCCGAAGCTGCCGCTTCTTCAGCGGCTGCGGCTCTGGTGCAATAGAGGCCTCTGGTGTGGCACAGACACTCTTGTCTGTGCCCCGCCGGATCAGAAGAAGCACAGACAGGAGTGTCTGTGCCACAAGAGTGTCTGTGCCCCAAGAGAAGGCTCAGGCGGGAAGCGTGAAGCAGAACCTGCTGCCTCCATCGAGGGAGGAATCGAGGGTGATCTCTCCCCCGTGGCTCTCGACGATTCGCTTGGCGAGGTAAAGACCATATCCCGGGCCGCCGCCGCGCGCCTTGTCGAGCTTGCTCATCCCACCCAGCTCGAAGACCTGTGGCGCATAACGCGGGTCGATGCCGATTCCGTTGTCTCGAACGCAAATGCGGTAACCGTTCGAGTCGGAGGTGCAATCGATGGCGATCCGGCACTCGCCCGCCGGCCTGTCGTTGAAGAACAGCGCATTCGAGACGAGCGCGCCGATTGCCTCGCGCAGTTTCTCGGCATCGGCGTTGATGACCGGAAGGTCGGCCGCCACGTCGACGCGGACCCCACCCTCTTCAATCATGAAGTTGTGCTTGTGCAGCACCTCTTCGACGATCTCGCGTAGAGGCGTTGGGCGCGGCGCGTTCGGACGCGAGAGAAGCTTCACGAGGTGTGACATCTCGTCGAGAACGCGCTTCATCTGCTGAGCGCTCGAGCGGATACGGTTGAGAAAGTCCTGTCCCTCCGCATCCAGCTTGTCGGCGTAGTCCCCCAGGAGGAGATCGCTGAATCCATCGACTGCAAAGATCGGTGATTTCAAGTCGTGGGACAGAACACCGAACAGCCGCACGAGCTCCTCGTTCGTAACGGGCTTCTCGCTCTCGCTGCTCTTCACCATCGTTTCGATGACACGTACCCCCCAGCCCCGGGCCTGGTGCAACGGGTGGGCCATGAGAAGCGGGTAGCGGCGCGTCGAGGGGGCCGACGGACGGAGCACAGGCTCTCAGCCAGTGGTTCTCTTGTCTCGAAAGCGGACCGGCTGAGAGCCGGCGCTCCGCGGTTGAACTTACTTTTTTCGAAACGCGGCAATGCTCCCGCTGCCGATCACTTCCGTCGTGCCGCTGTCGCCGACGGCGACCGCCGTCCCGCGCGGAATGCCGATGCCGAGTTGGACGTCGGGGAGCGACATCATCCGGCGCAGCTTCTCGTCGGAGTCGGGCAAAAAGCTCGTCTCGATGACGGTGCCGCGCAACCAGCCGAGGGCGGGGATCGACGGGCTGACGCCACTCATGTCGCCGGCGTGCGTACCGAACGACGAGGCAGCAGCGCCAATCGCGGCGATCACGGTTCCGTTCGCCGCGGCTTCGCGCATTGCCAGATCGGCCGCCGATTCCAGCATGGTCGCGAGCAACTGATTGGTGACGCCTCCGCCGACGTAAACCATGCCGGCGGCGAGAATGACGTTGATGTTCTTCTGGCGGCGGCTGTCGCGCCCTCGATAGATCGGCACGTTCACGGTTTCGACGGACGCGTCGATCTCCCGGAAGTAGCGGCCGATGTGCTGTGCGTACTCGGCCGATCCCGACGCAGCCGGAATGAACGCAATCGTGCGCCGCCCGGCCGGCATCTTCGAGATCAGGTATTGGTCGATTTCACGCGTCTCTCCGAACGAGAATTCGCCGCCGCCGATGAGGACCAGATGGCGCACCGGTGTGGCGAGATCGAGAGTGAGCATGGCAGAAGCGAGTAGCGAGTAGCGAGTAGGAGAACGCGAGGGTGGTGCCCACTCGCTACTCGCTGGTTTCAAGGTTTCCAGACTTCCTGAATCTTCGACCCCAGGTCGCTCGGCGCTTTCACGACGTGAATGCCTGCGGCCTGGAGGGCGGCCATCTTCTCGGCGGCCGTTCCCTTGCCGCCGCTGATGATCGCGCCGGCGTGACCCATGCGACGTCCCGGAGGAGCAGTCTGCCCGGCGATGAACGCAACGACGGGCTTGGTCACGTTCGCCTTGACGAATGCCGCCGCCTCTTCCTCCGCCGATCCGCCGATCTCGCCGATCATGATGATCGCCTCGGTGACCGGGTCGGCCTGGAAGGCTGCCAGGCAGTCGATGAAATTCGTTCCGGGAAGCGGATCGCCGCCGATGCCGACCGCCGTCGACTGGCCGATGCCCCGCGTCGTGAGCTGGCCGACAGCCTCGTACGTGAGCGTTCCGGAGCGCGAGACGATCCCGATCGGACCCGCCTTGTGAACATGACCCGGCATGATGCCGATCTTCGTCTGACCTGGCGTGATGATGCCCGGGCAGTTCGGCCCGATCAGTCGCGACGGCTTCCGCCCGTCCGCGACGTGCCGTTCGTTCGACTTCACCAGGAAGTCATGCGCGCGGATCATGTCGTTGACCGGAATGCCCTCGGTCACGCAGACAATCAACTCGATGCCGGCGTCGGCCGCTTCCATGATCGCGTCGGCCGCGAACGGCGGCGGAACGAAGATCAGCGCGCAGTTCGCGCCGGCCTTGTCGCAACCATCGCGAACGGTGTTGAAAACGGGGAAGCCTTCGTGTGTCGTGCCGCCCTTGCCCGGCGTCACCCCACCGACGACTTTGGTTCCATAGTCACGGCACTGGATCGCGTGGAACGTCCCCTCGCGGCCGGTGATGCCCTGCACGATGACTTTCGTGTTCTTGTCTGCCCAGATAGCCATTTTGTCTCTGTCCTTGTGTGGCACAGACACTCTTGTCTGTGCCTCCGTGGAGTCGGGCACAGGCAAGAGTGCCTGTGCCACATTCGTCAGGCCGACTGCGCCTTCTTCGCGGCTGCGACCACCTTCTGGGCCGCGTCCCACATGCCGTCCGCGGTGGTCAGCGGCAGGCCGGAGTCCTTGAGGATCTGCTTGCCGAGGTCGACGTTCGTTCCTTCGAGGCGAACCACGACCGGAACCGGAGCGCCGATCTCGCGGGAGGCGCTGACGACGCCTTCGGCGATGCGATCGCAACGCATGATGCCGCCAAAAATGTTGATCAAAATTGCTTTCACATTTTTGTCACTTAAAATGATACGAAACGCGTTCGCCACCTGCTCGGCCGTGGCGCCGCCGCCGACGTCCAGGAAATTCGCCGGCTCGCCGCCGGCGAGCTTGATGATGTCCATCGTCCCCATGGCCAGGCCGGCGCCGTTGACCATGCAGCCGACGTTCCCGTCGAGCTTGATGTAGTTGAGGCCGAATTTCGACGCTTCCACCTCGAGCGGGTCCTCCTCGTGGAGGTCGCGCATCTCGATGATGTCCTTGTGCCGGAAGAGAGCGTTGTCGTCGAAGTTCATCTTGGCGTCGAGCGCCAGGACGTCGCCTTCCTTGGTCACCAGGAGCGGATTGATCTCGGCGAGGGAGGCATCGGTGTCGATGTAGGCGCGCATCAGCTTCTGGGAGAAGTCGACGCCCTTCTTGTACGAATCGCCGGTAAGGCCGAGAGCCAGCGCGATGTTCTTGGCCTGGAAGGGCTGGATGCCGAGGACTGCGTCGATCGGCTCGCGGTGGATCGCTTTCGGATCGCGCGCGGCCACTTCCTCGATCTCCATGCCGCCCTGCTGGGAGGCCATCACCACCGGCATGCCGATGCGGCGATCGAGGGTGACGCCAAGGTACAGCTCTCGCGCGATGTTGAGCGCCTCCTCGATCAGCACCTTCCGCACGAGGCGCCCTTCGGGGCCGGTCTGGTGGGTGATGAGCGTCATGCCGATGATCTTCTTCGTCAGCTCGGCCGCTTCCTCGGCATCCTTGGCCAGCTTCACGCCCCCGCCCTTGCCGCGGCCGCCCGCGTGAATCTGCGCTTTGACGACCACCCGGCCACCGAGTTGTTTCGCCGCCTGCCGTGCGTCCTCGGGATTGTCGACGACGATGCCTCGCGGTGTCGGGACACCGTAGCGCCTTAGGATTTCTTTCGCCTGATACTCGTGGACTTTCATAGGGCGTCGACTTTTATCACACCTGCCGATGGGTGGAATGTGTCGGCCAATCACCCGCTCCACCCCCAGTTGCTGAGTTGCTCAGTTGCTCGGTTGCTGAGTTCGAGCGGTGCGGAGCTGCCCTCTCGGCAAACTCAACTCAGTAACTGAGCAACTCAGTAACTCAGCAACTGGTTAGGCGGCGGGAGGTACGATGCGCCCGGTGATGAGAGTCGGCGACGAGATCACGATCGAGGCTACCGAGCTGGTCGCCGGGGGCGCCGCCATGGCGCGCGTCGACGGACTTCCGCTCTTCGCCACGAATGTCTTCACCGGCGACAGAGCGCTCGTGCGCATCACGGAAGCGAAGAAAGGCTTCGCCCGAGCGGAGCTCGTGCGGATCGTCGAGCCAAGCCCGCTCCGCCGCGCCGCTCCGTGTCCAGTGGCCGGCGATTGCGGCGGTTGCAACTGGACGGCGCTTCGCCTCGACGCGCAGCTGCAGGCCAAGCAGCACATCCTCACCGAGTCGCTGCGCCGCATCGGAAAAATCGACCCCGCGACGTTGCCGCCGATCGCGCTTCATCCCTCGCCGCTGAATTACCGCATCCGCTCGAGGCTTCACCGCGATGGCGGCAACGTCGGATTCTTCGCCATGCGGTCGAACCGAGTCGTCCCCCTGCCTCACGAATGCGAAGTCGTCGGCGTCGAGACCGCACGACGCTTCGGCAGCGACCCCGTCACCCCTCTTCCGCCGGGCAATGGCACTGACATGGGACCCGCAGGGACGCGCAGCAGCTCGTCCGCAGCTTTCGGCCCGGAGAGCGGACACGCTTCTGCGCGTCCCTACAAAGGCGGAGAGGAGGGCCGGCCGGGCGTCATCGACGAGATCTCCATCTGGGAGCTCGGCGGCGAACTGATCACCACACCGCGGGAGCTCACGATCAGAGTGGCCGGCCAGGCATTCGGCCTCGCAACCGATACCTTCTTCCAGGTCAACCGGCATCTCCTCGCCACGATGTTCGACCTCGTCGCTCGCAACGCTTCCCGGTCTGCGGAGAAGCGAAAGGCCGTCGACCTCTACTCCGGCGCCGGTTTCTTCACCGCGGCGTTTACGAAGATCTTCGAGCGCGTAACCGCGGTCGAGGGTTCGCGCATGACTTCCGAATACGGCCGGCGCAACGCTGATCAAAGAGTGAAAGTCATCAACGCCGCGGTCGAGGAGTGGGTCGAGCGGATGCCGC
>JADGOA010000442.1 GCA_017883215.1 Thermoanaerobaculia bacterium
CTGATCGGGATGTATCTGCTGCTCCGCTCCATGGAGATCAGGCCATATGCCTCCTTCTACGGCGCGCTGATCTGGGGGCTGGGCGGTGTGTACCTCTCGTACATCAACCTGCTGCCGATCCTCTTCTGCGCGGCCTGGCTGCCGCTGACCTGCCTGTTCGTGCGGCGGTTCCTGCTGCGAAGGAACAAGCGCGATTTCGCGCTCTCCGCGCTTTTCCTCGGCGTGCAGTTCATCGTCGGCGAGCCGACCACGATCATGCAGACGGGCCTTCTCATCGGCATGTATGCGCTCTATCGCGCCTGGTACAGCCGCCCCCGGCTCACCAAGTCGATCACGCGGCTGGTGTGGATCGCGCTGATCTCGTCGGTCGCTCTGCTCATCGGCTCGGCGCAGGTGATTCCCGCCATCGACCACGTCCGCGACTCGGCGCGCTCGCGGCCGTTCGGATTCGACCTCGTCAGCGCCTGGAGCATGCCCTGGGCCAAGTTCGCCGAGCTGATCTACCCCAACATTCTCGGCCACCTCTCCATCAATCACGTGACCTGGTACTGGGGTGGCGGCCTGTATCCCGGGATGGGATCGCCGTTTCTCTTCAGCATCTACTGCGGCCTGCTGATGGCGGCGCTGGTCGTGGGGGGGGCATTCGCGCAGCCGCGCGGCGGCCGCCTCGTGCTGCTGATCGTGATCGTCTCGTCCGTGATGGCTCTCGGCAGCCACACGCCGCTGCTGCATCTCTTCTACGACGCAGGCATCGCAACATCCGTCCGCTATCCCGAAAAGTTCGCCCTCATGGGGATGTTCGCGGCGATCGTGTTCGCGGCGCAGATGCTGGACCGGATGCTCAGGGGCGACGAGAGTGTGCGCGAAGGGGCGCTCGGCTTCATCCTTGCCGTGATGGCCGTCGCCGCGATCGTCGCCTTCAGCACGTTCACGCCGTATTACGCCCGGGCCATGATGAAGATCTGGAGCCTCACGCCCGGCGCGGCCGGCAACCACATCATCAAAGTGTCCACCTGGGACTGGTGGTTCGTCCTCATTCGCGCTGCCGCAGTGGCGTTGCTGCTCATCACCGTGCGCACGCGCCGCCGCGCGCTCTGGCTGGTGATGGCGGCGGTGGTGGTCACGGCCGATCTTCTGCCTGTCGGAGAAGAGATCAACCCGCGCATGCCCCGGCGGTTTTTCGATCCGCCGCCGGCAGCGAAGATGCTGCCCGACAACCACGCCGACTATCGCATTTTTCACGAGATCGACTGGTACGGGCAGGAACAGATCGCGACGAAGTACTTCTCGACCGGCACCGGCGTCTACTGGGTCGTGCGCAACGGCCTCTTCCCGATGACAACTGCTGGAAGCGGAATCCGCACGGTCATGGAGCGCGACTACGACAAGACCGCTCTGCTGCCGACCATCGATTTCTCCAATTCGGTGTGGGACGTCAAGCGCTCCGGGCGCGGAGACTGGTACGTCCCCTTCATGGCCATGTCGAACGCCTGGTATCGCATCACCTACCGCGATTTCAGCAAAGAACAGAAGCGAATCAAGGGCGACTTCACCAGATCGATCCCCATCACTGTCGTGCCCGCCCCGCATCAGCCCCGCTACTACTTCGCCGACCAGATCGTCACGATCAGGGACCGCGACGATTTCGTGAAGAAGCTCACCGACAACAGCTATAGCGCTGCAGTGGCGTTCGTCCGTCAGCCCAGCTTCGTTCCCGCTCGCGGAGTCGTCCACTCGGCGCGGGAGACGTCGAACACGGCCACACTCGATGTCGACGCCTACGGCCAGGCGTTCCTGGTCATGAGCGTCACCCCCCACAAGTACTGGGACATCGTCGTCGACGGCCGCTCCGTCCCGGCCATCGTCACCAACGTCGGATATCAGGGAATCATCCTCCCGCCGGGACATCACAGCGTTCGGATGAGGTACACCAACCCCCTTGTGAAGGTGGGAGGGGCGATCTCGTTGCTGACCGTGCTGGCGATGCTCGTGATGGCAGCGCTGCCTTCACGCCCGCGCGATCCTTCGCACGACCTGGCCGCGTACGAAGAACCGTTGCACGTCGTTCCCGATGCCACCGGGACTCATGTCGAGCCGGCGTTCGACGCTGAAGAGTCATCATGAAGAATCAGCGGCAGCGCTTGACCGCCGCGGCCGTGCTGGCCTTCGTCGCAGCAGCTGCGGCCGCGCTGATCGTCTACAACCGCCGCATGGCGACGGACGTGGCGTCGCAGCTCTACATCCCCCATTCGGCGAAGATGACGCCGGAGATCGCGCTTCTCCAGGAGTACATCCGTATCGACACGTCGAATCCGCCGGGAAACGAGAGCGCCGGTGCCCGATGGCTGTCCGATCAACTGTCGCGTGGCGGCCTCCCCGCGGAAACCATCGAATCTGCACCGCGCCGGGCGAACGTCTACGCGCGCATCCGCGGAAAAACACCCGGCCAGGGGCTGATCCTTCTCAGCCACATCGACGTCGTGCCGGCAGAGAATCGCTCCGCGTGGAGCAAGCCGCCGTTTGCGGCTTCGATCGCAGCGAACATGCTCTTCGGCCGTGGGGCGGCGGACATGAAGGGAATCACCATCTGCCATCTCCGCGCGTTTCTCGATATCGCGAAGAGCGGGCGCATGCCCGAGCACGACATCGTCTTCCTCGCCGTGGCCGACGAGGAGAGCGGCGGCCAGTACGGAACCCGATGGCTGATCCGGAACCGGCCCGATGTCTTCCAGGGCAGCCGGTACGTGCTCGGCGAAGGCGGCATCACCGAAGTCCAGAAGGAGACGCCCACGTACTTCGGAATCGAAATCGGCGCGAAAGAAATCACCGACTTGCAGTTGACCGCGCCGACGCGCGTGCAACTCCAGCGTGTCCGCATCGCTCTCGAACCA
>JADGOA010000443.1 GCA_017883215.1 Thermoanaerobaculia bacterium
GGGGAGTGGGGTACCGAAAAACCTGCTCGTTTCTTCGCGATTGCCCTGTTGTCGCCGTCGTCACGACCCCACTCCCCTTCATCCCCTCGCCCCGTGCGGATCTGTTCAGTGCGCCCGTTCGATTGGGAGCACGGGGCGAGGGGACCGGGACGCGCCGTTCTTTTCGCGAGCCGGCGTTGTTAGGTCAGCGCGTATGGGGGTCGGGGGTCGGGGATCGATATGCGAGCTCACGTTCTCGCCTCCGACCCCCGACCCCCGACCCCCGAGATCCGACCCCTTCGACGTCCGCACTCAGAACTCAGGGCTTTCGTGTACCGAAACGCGTCCAATCCTTCTCGTACACGCGGCCGCGCCAATGCAGTTGCCGCCGGACGCCCGTCATCCAGACCGAGCGGACCAGAATCCACATCCACAGCAGGGTCATGAACGGATGGCCGACGACGGCGACGTCGATACGGTATTTCAGACGTGCGAAGAGCAGGACGCGGGTGATCGTGATCAGCACCACGGCTACGATCGCCAGAAGGTCGCCCCGCGCGGCGAGGACGTACGGCGCGAAGTGAAAGGCCACCATCAGCACGAGCATCACGGCGGCGGCGAGGTAACTGCCGCCCAGGGCCGGGAAGAGATTCTTGGTGAAGCCGTCGATCACCTCCTGCGAGCCGTGATACATGCGCAGTGACGCCAGCCGATCGCCCAGGATCACGTCCGTTCTGTGGCCGTGAGCGCGGATCTGGCGTGCCATGCCGATGTCGTCGACGACGGCGTTCTTCAGAGTCTCGTAGCCGCCCATCTCTTCGAAGGCGCTGCGGCGGACGAGATTGCCGGGGCCACCACCGATTCCAAGGCCGACAAATGTGGTGTAGTTGCCGAGCCACACCGGAATGATCGTGAACGCCGCGATGGCCAGCTGGGTCAGCCCGGCGTTCTCCCAGAACCCGTGCATTTCGAAGCGCGGCAGGAGCGACAGCATGGCCTCCTCGCGCTTCTCCAGCCTCGCCACGACCGTGGCCACCGCCGCCGGCACGTAGTGAATATCGGCATCGACGAACAACAGCAGCTCGCCGCGCGCCCGCCGGCTCCCCTCGTGCAACGCCCACGGTTTGCCCAGCCACCCCGGAGCGGGCTCTTCGCCGGTCACCACGACGAGCTTTGGATTTTCGGCGGCGAGCGCGGCGAGAATCCTTCCCGTCCCGTCAGTCGAACCGTCGTCGACGACGATGACCTCGAGGGGCGTATACGTCTGGGCGAGCAGCGCGCGCACCGTCCGCTCGATCGTCCGCTCCTCGTTGCGCGCCGGCACCACGATCGACACGGTCGGAAGCGGCGCGGCCGCCTTCAGGCCATCGCCGTCGAGCGGCTGCGTGGTCCAGTCGACCGGGCGCAGACGCGGGATGAAGGCGATGTTCAACAGCGTCGTCGCCAGAGCCACGACCCACACTGCGACAAGGACCGTCTCGAAGATGAACATGGGTGGACCGAGTTACTCAGTTACTCAGTTGCTCAGTGGAGTGCGGGCGTCTCGCCCGCTGTCGCCGGGCGTCCCGCGCCCGGCGACTCTGTTGCGGGAGGCGATCCGGCGCGGGACGCCGGATCGCGGCGGGCGAGACGCCCGCACTCCGGATTCTGATTCGCTCGTCGTTCGTTTTCACTTTTTGACCGCGACCAGCAGCAGACCGGGGCCGAACGGAATCCAGGAGAAGAGGCGGTCGATCGAGAAGACCGCGCGAACGGCGCTCACCAGTGCGCGCGACCGCCCGGCCCGGGCCACCGACTGCAGGCCTGCATCGGTCGTCACTTCCCTCCTCGCGCGGCGCTTGTTCATCGGCAGCAGGAAGACGGTGTCGTAAAGCAGGACGATCGGAAAACCCCAGAATCTCGCCTTGTCGATGTCGAGACCGGCGGCGCGAAAGAGGCCGGTGAGTTGCTGGCGCGAATAGCGGCGGCGGTGCTCGTAGTAATCGTCGGACGATGACCAGAGGCTTTGCAGCGCCGGCACGGTGGCGATGACGCGGCCGCGCTCGCGGACGACGCGCCCGATCTCCCGCACGGCGGCGGCGTCGTCGTCGAGGTGCTCGAGCGTCTCGCCGGTCGTCATGGCGTCGAATGCGCCGTCGCGGAACGGCATGCACGTCAGGTCGCCGACAACGACCGGGAGGGTCGACGTCCGCCTCACGTGCAACGCTGCATCGAACGAGTAGTCGATGCCGACCACGCAATATCCACGCCCCTGCATGCGCAAGGCAAGCTGCCCGAGGCCCACGGCACCGTCGAGAATGCGGCAGCCGCGCGGCAGCTTGTCGACCTCGCGCACGATCATCGACAGACGATGCTCATGGCGCGGCCCGAACATCTCCGGCTGCGTCCCCCACTGGTGCGTCGCGGTCATGTGCGAGATGTTACCAAGCGAGTGGCGAGTAGCGAGCGGCGAGTAGGGGTTCACTGCGCGTGTGACGCGAATCGTGAGCGGGGGAAACACACCCCGTCATGCTGAGAGGCTGTGCGGAAATCGAATTCACCACAGAGGCACAGAGACTGTTCCTCTGCCTTTCTTTCTCTGTGCCCTCTGTGTCTCTGTGGTGAAAAGACAGGCCGTGCGCAAAGAGAACGGCGGCTCGTCGCCGCCGTTCCCTACTCGCTACAGGCTACTCGCTACTCGCTACTCGCTAGGGCGTAGGTGTCACCATCGCGCTGGCGCTGTCGGTCGAGCCGCATGGATTCACCACACGCACCCAGAGGCTGGTTGCCGGGAGCGGCGAGAATCGAGTTACCCAGTTGCTCAGTTGCTCAGTTGGGCGGAGACAACTGAGCAACTGACGAACCGTATCTACTCGCCACGGGCCCCCTTCAACATCTCGCGCAGCGCCGCGGGAGCACTCTGGAGGGCCTG
>JADGOA010000444.1 GCA_017883215.1 Thermoanaerobaculia bacterium
CGATCCGGCCGACGATGCCGACCACGAAGGCGTCGTCCCCGAAGCCCATCTCGCGGCGAAAGGCCCCGCGCGGCGGCAGGGTCGCGAAGACCCCGAGATCGAGCGCGAGCGGCACGATGGAGACCTTCTCCGCCGGCGAGATGCGGAAGCGCTCCACGATCTCCGCGCGCTGCTGCGGCGAGAGAACGAGGATGGCGTCCGTCGCCCGGTGCGCCAGCAGCCGTTCGAGCCCCCGGAACGCGCGTTCCCGCACCGGCGGGAAGTGGCCGCTCAGGACGTTTCCGTGAAAGGTGTGCACGGCGCGGATCCGGGCCGCTCTCCGGCGCGTGGCGTTCACGAGGAAGACCGCCGCCCGTCCCAGGAGTCCCGCCTTCGTGGTGTGCGTGTGCACGATGTCGGGATCGAATTCCCGGATCGCCGCGACGATCTTCGCGAGCGCGGCTCCGTCGCGAAGCGGGTCGATCTTCCGGGATAACCCCGGGATGCGACGCAGGTCCACACCGCGGCCGCCCGCGACTCCGGAAAGGTCGTCCTCTCCCGCTGCGACGTCGCCCGTCAGGAGCCGCGTCTCCCATCCCCGGGCGGCGAGGCCTTCGCTGACCCACGCCACGTGGCGGGCCGGGCCACCCGCGTGCATCCGCGGGATAACGCGCAGGATCCTGCGGGACGTCATCGCCCGGACGCCGGGCGCTCGAGAGGGGACGGCTTCCAGCGGTCCGCCCACGAGAGCAGCGCGAAGAGATTCCAGAGAGTCGACGCCCGCAGCTCGCGGCCCGACCGAAACGCCTCCCAAAGACCTCTGGCCGCCCGTTCGTCGAGGCCGAGCGTCCGGAGCGCCGGACCCGCGAGGAGTTCCTCCATGCGCGCGCGCAGCGGGCCGTTCAGCCAGTCCGCGAGAGGGACGCCGAAGCCCATCTTCGGGCGATCGAGAAGCGACCGTGGCACGCGGCGGTAAAGCAGGCGGCGCAGCAGCCACTTCGTCGATCCCTCGCGCCACTTGAGCGACTGCGGCAGCCGGAGCGCCATCTCCGCGACGCGGTGATCGAGAAGCGGCGCCCGGGCTTCGAGCCCGACCGCCATCGAGGCGCGGTCGACCTTCACGAGGATGTCCTCCGGCAGGTACGTCACGAGGTCGACGAGCGGAGGGCGCTCGACGGCCGGGAGATCCTCCGCTCCCGCGCTCGCCTCGAGATACCCCGGGTAGGGCGGCACCGGCCGGCCGGTGAGCGCGGCGACCTCGTCCGAACGGAACCAGGCCACGAAGCGGAGATAACCGTCGGCATCGTCGTGGCGCAGCACTTCGGCCACGCGCCGGAGACGGCGCACGGGAAGGGCCGCGGCCGCGCGGGCCACTCCTTCCCGGACGGCGCGGGGGCTGTCGAGCAGCCAGCGAGCGCGCGCATTCAGAACGTAGCGCGGATACCCGAAGAAGAGCTCGTCGCCGCCGTCGCCGGACAGCACGACCGTGACGTGGCGTCGCGTCATGCGCGACACGACGTACGTGGGGATCGCCGACGAGTCCGCGAACGGCTCGTCGAACATGTCCGGCAGCTTGTCGAGGACGTCGCGCATCGCCGACGCCGTGCAGGTCTCCTCCGCATGCTCGGTCCCGAGGTGCCGCGCGACGGCGGCCGCGTGGTCCGCTTCGTCGAACGCGGAGTTTTCGAACCGGATCGTGAAGGTCTTGACCGGCCGCGCACTCGACTCCTGCATGAGGGCCACCACGAGCGACGAGTCGATCCCGCCGGAGAGAAAGGCCCCGAGCGGAACGTCCGCGATCATCCTCAGGCGGACAGCGTCCCTCAGGAGGCTCTCGAGGCGCTCTTCGGCCTCCCGCTCTCCGATCTTCAGCGGCCCCTCGCGCGCGAGCGCGACGGGATCCCAGTAGCGCTCGATTCTGAGGGAAGCCGATTCCGGCTCCCAGAGCGCAAAGTGGGCGGGCGGCAGCTTTCGCGCGGCCCGGTAAATGGAAAACGGGGACGGCACGTATCCGAAGCGAAGGTAGAGGCTCAGCGCCTCGGGGTCGATCTCACGGGGAAAGTCCGGATCCTGAAGGAGAGCCTTCAGCTCGGAGGCGAAAGCGAAGCGGCCCGCGTAGCGCGCGTAGTAGAGAGGCTTCTTCCCGAGGCGGTCCCTCGCGAGAAAGAGCCGCTTCTTCGGCGCGTCCCACAGTCCGAAAGCGAACATCCCGACAAACCGGTCGAGACAGGCCGTCCCCCATCGGTCGTACGCGGCGAGGATGACTTCCGTGTCGGACTGGGAGCGGAAACGCTCGCCCAGCGCCTCGAGCTCGGTCCTGAGCGCCTGGAAGTTGTAGACCTCGCCGTTGTACGTGATGCAGAGACGCCCGTCCGCGCGGGGCATCGGGTTGTGGCCGAGAGGCGAGAGATCCACGATGGACAGCCGCCGCTGCGCGAGCCCGACCGTCGCCGGACCGCCCGGGTTTCCGGGATCGGGCGCCAGCCACAGCCCGTGGTCGTCGGGGCCGCGATGAGCGAGGCAGGCGTTCATCGCGGCGAGCGTGGTCTCGTCGACGCCGCGCGGCGACAGCAGGCCTGCGATGCCGCACATGGGCGGCGATTCTAGCGGACCCGTTCCTCTCGGCCATTCAAGACGAGGCGCTGCGGATGAGACGGCCCAGTTCGGGAGGAACGACCACGTCTTTGAGCCTCCCCCCTTTTGGTGGACATCCCAGCAGGCGCGAGAATGCGCCAGGAGTCACCGATGGGAAGGGCAGCATCAAGGAAGAGGCGATCATTCACGAAGGAATTCAAGGCGGAGGTCGTGCGGCTATGCCGCGCTGGCGACCGATCGACGAGCCGGGTCGCCAAGGATCTGGACCTGACCGACACGGCCGTTCGCGAGTGGGTGCGGCAGGCCGGGATCGA
>JADGOA010000445.1 GCA_017883215.1 Thermoanaerobaculia bacterium
GTCGTCACGGTGCAGTCGCCAAGCACGACGGACTGACAGGCGAGGCGTTCGTCGGGGGCGAAACCGCGCTGGCTGGAGATGCGCGCTTCGATGGCCGTTGGCGGCGCGAGCTGGGCTGCCCCTTCGATCACGCGGACACGGCAGCGTGCGCAGATGCCGACCGCACCGCAGGAGTTGCCGAGGGGAGCGCCGACCCGGCGGGCCGCATCGAGAACCGTTTCACCCGGATGGGTATCCGCGGCGCATCCGAGTGGAACGAACGTCACGCGCATCCAGAGAATTGTAGTGGGTGCCTGGCGCCCACCTCGCGATCTCGTGACTCGGTGACTCTCTGCCCCGTCGTCCCGTTCACCAAAACTTAGCAGCCGCCGGAGAAACTTCTACTCGCCGCCGACGTCTATACCAGCAGACGAAGGGAAGGCACCCAATGAATACGAAAGGAAGCCATGAGTTACGTATCGCGGAACGGATCGTGAGCGTGCTGCCGCCCGGCAGCTTCATGCGTGTCTGCTCGGACGAGCGCGAGACGATTCGATATGCCGTTCGCTCATCCGAGCTGAAACTGAAGAGCGTGGTCCTCGGCCGCGCTTCCTTGCAGCGCCTGATTGCCGATCCGGACCGCCCAGTCAAGATCGAATACCTGCAGCGCGAGCTGTCGGAAGCCGCCACACACCGCGGCGAGTTCCGCTTCCCGCGCGTCGTCAGGCGGGCCTCCTCCGCGACGATGGAGACGGCATCCCTGACGCCGCACGCCACGGCATCGTAAGACGGGGTCAGACCTTGAGGCCGCGGAGCGGCGAGCGAATGTAGCCCACGGCGTCATCCCAATGGCCTTAACTTGAGCGGATGGCGCGCCCCTCCCCCGGCCTTCGGCCACCCTCTCCCCGTTCGCTTCGCTCACGGGGCGAGGGGTCTCGATTGAGGGTTCTCGCGAGAAGCTCAGATTCGAGACCCTTCTCCCCCCCCGCGCCAGTGGGGGAGAAGGGTCCACAAGGAACGCTTACCTTTCGTAATATTGAAGCCTCCGGTGACTACGAAACGTCGGCAATCAGTTGCACAAACCTTCTTAATGATCATATAGTGGCACCATGGCAGTCGATCTGGATGCTCTCGATCTTCGTATCCTGAGGCTTCTCCTGGCTGACGGCCGCAGCCCGGTCTCGCAGGTCGCCGATCAGGTCGGACTCTCTCGCCCCGCCGTTGCAGAGCGCATCGAGAAGCTCGAGCGGCAGGGCGTCATCCGCGGCACCACCGTCGTGGTCGAACCCTCCGCGGTCGGCCGCGGAGTCACGGCGTTCGTCGCTGCGCGTGGTGCGACGCTCTCTCCGAAAGCGTGGCAGGTGTTCCGCAGCGTGATGCGCTCCGACGAAGTGCTCGAAGTCCACACGGTGGCGGGCGACGACTGCTATCTGATGAAGGTCCGCACGGACTCGATCGGCTCGCTCAACGCGCTCGTTTCGAAGCTGACCACGCCGCCTCTTTCGCTGGCCACGCGCACGACCATCGTCATGCAAACCCATTGCGAAAAGGTCGGAGGCATCATGCTGGGAGAGGAGAAGCCGTGAAACATCCGCGCGCTCTCGCCTACGTGGCCTTCCTCGTCGTCTGCATCGTGTGGGGGACGACGTACCTGGCGATACGCATCGCCATCGAGACGATTCCGCCGCTGCTGCTCACCGGCGCGCGATACACCGCTGCCGGCATCATCATGCTGGCCATTGCGAAGTTCCGCGGTGAGCGGATTCCGCGGGATCGCCGCACCCTTGCCAACCTCCTCCTGATCGGAACGCTGATGGTCGCGGTCGGCAACCTGGCCGTGGTCATGGCCGAGCAGTGGGTGCCGAGCGGAATGACGGCATTGCTCGTCGCCACCGCTCCCTTCTGGGCCACATTGATCGAACGGCTGCACGCTGGCGGTGAGCGTATCGACCGCCGGAGCGGGATCGGGATGTTCATCGGATTCGCGGGCGTGGCATTGCTCGTCACACCTCAGGGATCGGCTGGGCATCTCGATCTGAAGTTCATGGGCGGAGCGCTGCTTCTTCAGTTCGGCTCGATCGGCTGGCAGTGGGGGACGGCCCGAGGGAAGTATTCGATTCGCGGCGTGCCGTTCGTGACCTCCATCGCGCTGCAGATGTTGTTCGGCGGCCTGGTCGTCGACACGGTCGGTTTCGCGATCGGCGAGGGTTCGCGGTTCGTTCTCACGCCGCGCACGTTGGGGGCTCTGGTGTATCTCGCGTTGTTCGGCTCCGTTCTGGCGTACAGCGCGTACGTCTACGCGGTCGGCCATCTCCCGAGTACGCAGATGACGCTTTACGCCTACATCAATCCCCTGGTGGCGGTGGTTCTCGGATGGCTCATTCTCGACGAGCGACTGACTTGGGTGTCGATTGCCGCGATGTGCGTAATCCTCGGCGGGGTCGCCGTGGTGCAGACTGCTGCGCTCCGAGGACGCCGTGTGGCGCGCACTGCGGAATTGGCGATGGCGGAACAGAAGACGGCGGCGTGACCTGCGGGTAGCGAGTAGGGGCCGGCGCTACGGGCTCCTACTCGCTACTCGCTACCGGCTCCAAGCGACGCGATGAACTGCCGGAGGTTGTCCGGCTTCGGCGGCATCCGAACGGCCGCGGTGAACTGATCGTTTGCGACGGCCGGGTCGATGGCCATGGCCGCTTTCGCTTCGCGGACGGCATCCTGGCGCCGCCCCGCCTGCGCTAAGGCGAGCGCGAGATAGACAGTCCGATCGGCGACAGCCCGTTGTGTTTTTTCGCGCGCTTTGCGGCCCATCGGGGCGCGTAGTGTAGCGGAACGCGCCGGGTTTTTCGGCTGTGAGGCCCGCAACGGGAGCGGCTCGCCGTTCCGCTGCTCTGATCGCGCACCCCGCGTC
>JADGOA010000446.1 GCA_017883215.1 Thermoanaerobaculia bacterium
CTTCAGGAACGCCGGATTGATCGACAGCACGTCCGTGAACGTGCCGTGCTGCGGGCACGTCTTCTCGACGATCACCTTGCCGTCGCGTTCGAGGATGTGCGCCTTGATCTCGCCGACGTGCTCCGTGACCAGGATGCTCGGGTCGACGTCGCCCGCCAGGATGCGCTTGCGCGTCTGCTTGACGCAGGTGGGGCACAACGAATCGGTCGTGCGAGGCCAGCCGAGCGCCGGCGAGGTGCGCTGCGAGCTTTTTGGAAGCGGCGCCGGCGCCCAGGAGGGCGCGAACGACCCGCTGCGCACGAGTCCATTCACGGCCTGGAATCCGCGCCACGCGGCATCGGCCACCAACGACACAGCCGTCTCAAGCGGTCTCCCGAACAGCATGCGGTCAAGTTCCTTTCGGGTAGGCATTATAGCGCGGGTGTGGCGAACGGCGACGTGACGGAGCGCACGGTACGGAGCGGACGGCAGCCGTGGTGTCGAGGGCGGCGCAGCGCAGGCTCTCGAATCTGCTCCGGTCCGCCGGCAAGCGGACTCGCTGATCCCGTCCACTACGCGTCGTGTGGGTCCGCCGCGAGCGCTTCGAGCGCGCGACGGTCGATCTTGCCGCGTGCGTCGATCGGCAGCTGGTCGATGAAAATGATGCGGCGCGGGATCTTGTAGGGCGACAGCGTGCCAGCGCATCGCTGGCGAATGGCGATTGGCGTCAGCGCCGAGTGGGATCGCACGACGAACGCGACGAGCTCCTGCCCGCGCCGGGCGCACGATACGCCGAGCACCCGCGCATCGACGACGCCTGGCAGACCGGCCAGCACGCGTTCGACTTCCGCCGGATCGACCTTACGCCCCGCGATGTTGACCAGCGGCGACCCACGGCCGGTCAGCACAACGCGGTTCTCGCCGTCGAGATAGCCGATGTCGCCGGTGAGGAACCCGCCGTCGCGAAACGGCGAGGCGGGATCGCCCCGCCCAGCGGGTGCATAGCCGGATACGACCGCATTCCCCGCGACGAAAATGCGCCCGGCGCCGGTCTCGCCGCGAATCTCGACCCTCGTTTCGGGCATCGCGCGGCCGACGTGCAACGGGTCGGCGACATCGTCCGAGTCGTCGTAGGCGATTCCACCCGTTTCGCTGCTGCCATAGAAGGAATGGACTTTGCGATTGAGGCGATCGCGGAACCAGATGACGGTTGCGGGATCGATGCGCGCGCCGGCGGTGACGAGCAGTCGCAGGCGCGGCGGCAGCCGATCGATCTGCGACAGTTCGCGGATATGCGCGAACATGAACGGGACGCCGGGGAACACCGTGGCGCCACTCGCATCAACGTCGTGCACGAACTGCGACGGGCTGAACGATTGCCGAAGTGCGACCGCCGTTCCCTGCAGCAGCAGCGGCATCACGACGTTGCCGATGGCGTAGGAATGCGACAGCGGAAGGTAGGTCAGGTTCACGTCGGTTGAGCCGATCCCCATCGCGTCGATGATGTGGCGCCCGTCACTAATGAGATGCTGCTCGTTTGCCAGCGCGGCCCTGGGCAGATCGGTCGATCCGGACGTCAGCTTCAGGACGACCGATTCGCCGTAGGCCGGCGGAAGGGGCCGATCGGCGAGCCTCAACGCACGGACCCCGTCGGGCAGCGGCACGTTGCGAATCGAGGCGATCGGCAGCTGCCGATCCGTGATGACCGCTGCCGCGCCTGCTTCTTCGAGCATCGCGGTCGCCTCGGTATCGGTCGCTTCGCCGATCGGCAGCAACGCCGCGCCGAGATCCAGGCACGCGACGACGATCGAAAAGAACAGCGGCCGATTGCCAACCAGTGACGCAACGCACGAGCCGCGACCGATCCCCACGTCGGCCAGCGCGCGCCGCACCGCCTTGACCTGGTCCAGCAGCTCGGCGAACGTCAGCTGGCGCCCCTCGGAGAGACTGTGCACCGCCGTCGCCCTCGGTCGGTCCCGGCAGACGCGATGAAACCGTTCGGCGACTGTGCTCGTGAACACCGCTGTTGTTAGAATGGCCGAGACTCCATATGACTGCAAGTCGTTCGCCTATCGAGCCCTCCTGAGACATCGCGCGTCGCGGTGCGGTTCACGACAGGCCACGCCCGAGAGTCTCGATGCTGGCGTCGGGCATGCCCTCTCTTTTGTAGGTCCGGGCCAGACGATCGTTCGGTCCCTTCCGCAGCATGTTGTACGCGAGATTCGTCAGACGGATGCCCGGCTGCCGCGCCACCCGGGCGCAGATCGCCCTCAGCGAGTACGCGGCTTTGCGGGCCTCGACCCACCCGCGGTAGAGCCGCTCGGGCGTCATGAGCTTGGGCCGGAAGACCACTTCGACGTGATTGTAGCGGCTCCAGTCCTTGTGCAGGAGACGCCCTTCCCGGTCGAACTGCTCAAAGAGGGCGGTTCCCGGATAAGGGGTCAGGATGTGGAAAGTAGGGACGCTCGGTGCGCACTCCTCCATGAAGCGGACCGTCTCCTCGAAAATGCTCTCATCCTGGTCGTCGAAGCCGAAAATGACAGAGGCCTCCAGGATGATGCCCTCGTCCTGAATACGTTTGACGAGGTCTGTCCGGGCGGAGCGCGAGCGAGACTTGGCAAGGTTGGCGTTGACGCCGCTCACCGATTCGATGCCGACGAACAGGCCGATGCACCCCGAGCGCGCCACCAGCTTGACCAGAGCGGAATCCTCGGCAAAACGGAGACTGGTTTGGCCGCCCCAGCGGATCTTCATGTCGGCCATCCCTTCAAGCAGCGGTCTGGCCCGGGCCGGGTTCCCCAGCAGGTTGTCGTCGACGAAGACGACCAGCCTGTTGCGGAAGGTGCGCAGTTCGGCCAGCATGTCCTCGGCGGAACGATAGCGGAACTGCTTTCCGAAATAATT
>JADGOA010000093.1 GCA_017883215.1 Thermoanaerobaculia bacterium
TCCGCCTTTACCGCCCCACATCCTCAGCAAGCCGCATCAACTCGGCCTCGACCTCGCCGCCGAACTCGGTCTTCACCTCGGAGATCCAGCCGGCCAGCAACTCTTCCAGAACGTTCTGGACGATCGTGCCGTGATCCGAGACGCCCGAGGCGATCATGTTGTTGAGCAGCTGATCGAAGTCGATCCGGGCCTCGTTCACCAGGTTCATTCCGCTGAGGTAGGGCATCGTCCCCGGTGAGAGGTGCAACACGACCCGGTCGACGAAGTCGTAGATGTGATCGCCGATCTTCTGGAAGACGATGCTGAAAATGGCCTGGAAGAGCGTGTTGTACTTCTCGACCATCGCTTCGAGCTCGTACTCAGTGGCCGTCGCGGCGCGTTTCTCGTGCATGACGCTGCTCTCGGCGTCCTGCAGGAGGTTCACTGCCAGCAGACCCCACAGCGTGCGGCAGGTTACGAAGTTCGTCAGATAGCTGCGCGCGCAGACGCTTTCGATGGTCTGCGGCTGCGTGAAGAACGAAAGGATGTGGCTCTCGTCGTCGGTCAACTCCATGGCGTAGCTGCGCATCTCCGCCCCGGCAACAGCTTCGAGCAGACGCTCGAAACGGCTGATGCCGCGAAAGATCAGCGACCAGTATTCGATGCCGCGGATGCCGTCGAGCATCAGCCGTTCGGTGCTGAGCGGCAGGGCGATGATGCCTTCCGGCCACTGCGAGGTGAACTCGATCGTGTAGTTGCCGCTGCGCATCGACATGGCGCTCAGGACGATGGCGCTGGCCTGCTGCTCGACGGCGCGAAGGAGCTCGTCGGGTTTGAGGTAGCCGAGCTCGACGAGCACCGCGCCCATTCGGCGCGCCACGACGATGCGCTCCATGGCGTTGTTGTACTGCTGAAGGTTCAGCTCACCGCTGCGCAGCAGGATCTCGCCCAGGCCGAGATCGGGGTCGGTGCTGGAGGCGAAGATGATCCGCCCTTCGGAGAAGTAGATGACGTCATTGCGGCCAGGCGTGTCGAGGGAAACGACAGCCGTCTCGGCGCTGCGGACCAGCGAGCGGAACAGATCCGGCACGGTGGTCTCGGCGAGCATCCCCTGGATGCTGAGATCGTCGCTCATGGCGCTGGGAGTGTAGTACGACGGGCATGAGGCATGCCCGGTTCCTTACGACCGCGCCCGCACGTCCTCGGCCGACGCGATGCCGACGGCGTTCTTCGTCGTCGATTTCACGCGATACATCGCCGCGTCCGCCTGCCGGATCAGCCCTTCTTTGGTGATCGCATGCGTGGGGTAGGTGGCGATGCCGAAGCTTGCCGTGATCGACACCGCGATCTTCGGCTCGACGTGGAACGGGCCCGCCACCAGAGCTTTGCGGATGCGGTTGGCGACGGCGACGGCCTGGTCCTGATCGGTCTGCGGGAGGATGATGCAGAACTCGTCGCCTCCGAAGCGCACCACTTTGTCGATGCCGCGGACGGCGCCGAGAATCCGCTTCGCCACTTCCTGCAGCGTGCGCGACCCGGTGAGATGGCCGTAGAAGTTGTTGACCGTCTTCAGGTCGTCGAGATCGAGGAAGATGATGCTGAAGAGCGACCCGTAGCGGCGCGAGCGCTCGATCTCTTCGTCGAGGTACGACTCGAAAAAGCGGCGGTTGAACGCTTTGGTGAGGTCGTCGCGCATGGCCAGGTCGCGGCTGCGCGTCAGCTGGTAGATGTTGCCCAGGACCTGAACGACGGCGCGGAGGTAGCGGGTCACGTTGGTGGTCGCTGCGGCAGGGATCTGCTGACCGGGCTCGACGCTCACCCGGATCACCCCGACCAGGTCGTCCCGGACACGCAGCGGCATGACCATCAGGGCGCTCGCCGCGTCGAAGCCGAACAACTCCCCCGACGAGAGCGCCGTCTGCAGCAGCTCGGGCGGAATGCCGGGAAGAAACTCTCCGGTCTCCTGACAGCTCGGGTCGTTGCTGAAGCTGACGACGTAGCGCTCGTGCCGCGGATCGTGCAGCATCAGAGCGCCGTGCGGGACGCCCAGCAGGTTCAGGACGGTCAGGGTGATCCGTTCCGAGACCGCTTCCGCCTCCACCATCGCCATCAGCTCCTGGATCTGGGTGAGGTAGCTGACTTCATGCTCCAGTTGCGCAGAGTGGATCAAGGCCAGAGAAAACTCGTCGGCCATGTTGAGGAAGTCGGCGGGTGTGGCGAGAAAAGCGGCGCGGGAGATGCGGATCTCGCGGGGTCCATGGGCTTCGACGGGGGCCGTGTCGTAGAGAACGATACACACCTGGTACAGCTCTTCGCACGACTTCTGCGACGCGGCGGCGGCACGATCGACGATCAAGATGGCGCACGAATGGCCCGCCGGCGCCTCGACGAATTTCCGCTCGGGAAACGTGTTCCGTAGCGTGCGGACGAGATCGCCCTCCTCCGTCACGACGCCAATTGTCTGGGCATCCATCTCTGCTAAGTTCGGAATCTTAAATGAGAATCGCACAAATCGTTGCCACCGGCGCTTCTGAATTTGAGAAAAAAGCTCAGCGCACCGATTTCGCGGCCCTCTCCGGACAGCACGAAATCGTCGTCATTCCCCTCGAAGAGCTCCCCCGGACGGACGCCGCCGTCGCCCACATCTACGGCCCTGCGGCTCTGCCGCGAAGGCCGTTCCGTGGCGTTCGCGTGCCTTATGTGGCCTCCGGCAGGCCCTCCCCCCGGCGCTTCGCTTTCGGCAGCGTCGCCGAGCCGGCGCACGTCCTGACGCCGCTTCGCGATGGCGGGGGGACCCTGGTTCCCGAGGCGGTGGACGACGCCTGGTACGACGCCCGCCGATCGTCGGAACCCGCGGCGCCGACGATCGGCAGCTTCGCCCGGCCCGGGGTCAGGGACATGGTCGAGCGGACGCTGGCGCGCATTCACCTTCTGCGCGATGACATCGAATGGACCATGTTCACCACGCCTCCGGTGCCGGCGGAGATCGCCGCCGTCAGCGTGTGGGTCGATCCGGCCGTCGAGGAGTCCGATTACGACGGCTATGTGGCTGAAGCGCAGGTATGCGGGGTGACGGTCGTCGCGGCGCGAACCGCGATCAACGCGCAACGTCTCGAAAAAGGGCGGACGGGATTCCTCGTACCCGTGAGCGACGCCAACGAGATGACCCATGCGATACTAACCGCTCTGTTCAAGCCGGAGGCGGCGGGCGAGAGAGAGTCCGCCGCCCGACAGACAGCGTCGAAGTTCCGCGTGCGCCAGCGCATGAAGGTACTTCTCCCGCTGTACGAAACCATGGTTCGATGATCGATTTTTCGCATCTTTCGAATGCACACCGGCGCGCCGTGGAAATCGTCCGCGACGTGGCGCGGGAAGAGAACTGCCGTCCGTACCTGGTGGGCGGTCCGGTGCGCGACGTCCTCCTCGGCCGCTCCGCGGTCGATATCGACATCACCGTCGAGCGCGACAGCTCCACCCTGGCGCGGGCCGTAGCGAAGCGCATCGGCGGCCGCGTGAAGTCGTTTCCCCAGTTTCTGACCTACAAAGTCACGGCCGACCAGATGCCGGAGATCGACATCGCCACCGCCCGCAAGGAGAAATACCGGACACCGGGTGCGCTGCCCTCGGTGGCGTCGGGAAACTTACGGGACGACCTGCTCCGCCGCGATTTTTCGATCAACGCCATCGCCGTCGACCTGATCGACGCCGAACTCCACGATCCGACGCACGGCCAGCGCGATCTGGAGAATCGCCTCGTTCGCGTGCTGCACGACCGGAGCTTCGCCGACGATCCGACGCGGATCTATCGCGGCATCCGCCTGGCCACGCGGCTCGGGTTCGCGATCGAGCCTCAGACCGCCGCGCTGATGCGGAAGGCCATCGATTCCGGCGCTCTCGAGTCGATCTCCAAAGAGCGCATCTGGCACGAGCTCTTCATGGCCATGGACGAGTCCGATGCAGCGACGATCCTGACGGCGTTCAGCCGCGAGGGAGCTCTGGACGTCCTCTTCGGCAGGAGGACGGCCGATCCTTCCCTCCTCGAGATCGTGCGGCGTCTCGTGACCGCCAATCCCGAGCTGGACGCGTATGTCCTTTACACCAGCGCGCTGCTGCGCGGCGACGCCTCGCCGATCGACCTGGAGGGTTCCGGTTTTTCGCAGAAGCGAGCCCGGAACGTGGTGCAGATCGCCAACGAGCTGGGGCGGTTCGCGGACGCACTGAGCGAGGCAAAATCCGAGCGCCACCGCCTGCGCGTCCTGAAACACGCTTCTCCGGAGCTGCTCAGCGTTCTGGCAGCCACGCAGCCCGAGGAGCAGCCGCACCTGGAGCGCTTCCGGGAGTTCAAGACGTTCAGCATTCCGCTGCGCGGCAATGACATCGAGCTGCCTCCCGGGCCGCACATCTCCCGCGCTATCGAGCGGACGCGCGAGGCCGTGTTCACCGGCGAGATCCCGCCCGAAGAGGCGCGCTCATTTGCGCAGCAGATAGCGCAAAAGTACTTCGAGCGCAGCCAGGCGGCCGGCCATCGAATTGAAAATTGAAGACCGAAAACTGACAATGGCTGCCATGCGACGGTCGGCCATCGCGGCTTTCCTCCTTTTTCCAGTTTTCGGCTCACTGCTTTCGGTTTCCGCGGCCGCACAGACGACGCAGCAACCCGCTCCCGCGGAGACTCCACAGCAGCCGCAACAACGCCCGCCCGCGCCGCCGACACACGACATCAGCCAGGTCGATCCAGCACCGCTCGGCGGCGTGATCGCCGTGCCGCTACCGGAGAGCGAAAGAAAACGGCTGAAACGCTACGACATCCCCGAGCTCGTCGGCGCCCAGCAGGCCCTCGGCTCACAGCTCATCGATGGCGAGCTCCCCCGCCCGCTCGCCGATTACGTCGTCACAAATGCCGGCGTGATCCAGCGGCTGTCGATCTTCGAGCACGGGCTGACGGTCGTGCACATGCAGGGCACGGGCGGGACGATGCTCAAGAAGCTCATCCTTCCGCAGGACGCGCTGGCCGCCTACCTGAAATCGGCAGCCCCGGACGTTCTCCGCCTCGTCGCCCGAGACGTGACGCCGCCGTCCGACGGACGCAAGTCGCTCCTTCGCATCTATCGTGTCGATCGCTCGTACGCGGAGCTCGCGTTCGATCCGGCCGGCGCAATTCCGAAGCCGCTGGGAGATGAGATCCGCCCATTGGAGGATCTCCTTCGCGCCATCTCGGAAGACCGCATGGTCACGAACAGCGTCTCCGGATACGAGCCGAAAGTCGGCGACGAGCTGGTCGGCGACGACCGAAAGGTCTGGCAAGTCCAGCGCATCATCGAAGATTCGGGAATCGTGCAGCTGCACTGCGTCGGCGAGCCGACCATCATGTACGTGGCGAAGAAAGACCTGTACAACTACTTCATTGGGAAGCCTCACTAGTGACCGGGTTGCCGGGTCACCGGGCAATTCATGTGAGGGGTCGGAGTTCAGGGGTCGGGGCTCGGACGAGCGAACGCCGGTCTTGCCCCCGACCCCCGACCCCCGACATCCGACCCCTTCCCCGTGATCTGTCATCAGGTGATCTTCTCGCTACTCGCTAATGACAGGCCTCCGCATCACAGCCGGCACGCTCCGCGGCCGCCGCGTTCCGCTTCCGAAGCGCGGCGGCGATTTGCGGCCCACCTCCGAGCGTGCGCGCCAGGCGTACTTCAACATCGTCGGTCCGCGAATCGCCGGCGCGCGCTTTCTCGACCTCTTTGCCGGCACCGGAATCTTTTCGTTCGAGGCGGTTTCGCGAGGCGCCGCATCGAGTGTGGCCATCGACGCGGCAGCGGCACAGGCAATGGGCATCGAACAACTCGCTACCACCTGGGACCTTCCGGTCAAGGCCATTCGCGCCGATGTGCTCGCCGGGATTAAGCGGCTCGGCGATGCCGTTTTCGACCTCGTCTACGCTGATCCTCCTTACTCGTACGAAGGCTACGGCGAGCTGCTGGCCGCCATCGATCGGAGTGTGCGCCTGTCCGCGGGTGCGCTAGTCGCGATCGAGCACCGCAGGCGCGAGGAGCCGTTCGGCGTTCCCCCGGAGCAGCTGCAGTTCGTCCGTCGGGCCGAGTACGGCGAGGTGTGGATCTCGGTTTTCGCGACCGCTGACTAGTGGCCTGTATTGGCTAAATTGGGACCGAGGGAGACATCGTGAAACGACTACACTGCGAACCAGCAGGGCAACCGGTGGCAGCCCCGTTCAGCCTGCCACAGCCTTTGCAAGGAAGTGACACCCGGTGACCTCGTTCGCCGGTCACTGCCCACCAACGACCAAGAATTTCGAACGGAGAGCTACGCAAACCCATGGAACTCAAGCTGGATGAACAGGGCGCACACACGCTTTTCGGCAATCATGACGAGAACCTCCGCATGCTCGAGGATGCGTTCGACGTACGGATCTCCTCGCGAGGCGGGGAGATTTTCTTTCAGGGCCCACCGGAGAACATCGCGCCGGCCGAGCGGCTGCTCGACGACATGCAGCAGCTGATCGGACAGGGTTATCCGCTCAAGAGGTCGGACATCTCCACCGGCGTCCGCGTCATGCGCGACAAGCCCGACATCAACCTGGTCGAGTTCTTCACCGACGACTCGCTCCAGCCTGCCGTCAAGCGCGTGGCCACACCGCGCAATCTGGCCCAGAAGATCTACCTCCAGGCCATTCAGGAAAACGACATCGTCTTCGCCATCGGACCCGCCGGCACCGGCAAGACGTTTCTCGCCGTCGCCGCAGCCGCGGCCGCGCTGGCCGACAAGTCGATGAAGCGGATCATCCTCTGCCGTCCGGCGGTGGAAGCCGGTGAGCGCCTCGGCTTTCTCCCCGGCGACATCGCCGAGAAGGTGAACCCGTATCTCCGGCCGCTCTACGACGCGCTCTACGACATCATCGGCTTCGAGAAGGTCGAGAAGATGATCGAGCGCAGCGTCATCGAGATCGCGCCGCTGGCGTTCATGCGCGGACGGACGCTCAACGACTCGTTCATCATCCTCGACGAAGCGCAGAACACCACGCCCGAGCAGATGAAGATGTTCCTCACCCGCCTCGGATTCGGGTCGAAATGCGTCGTCACCGGCGATGTCACACAGGTCGACCTTCCGGCCGGCAAGAAGTCGGGACTCCGCGACGCGCGGGCCACGCTCGACGGCGTCGAAGGCATTTGCTTCTTCGATTTCACCGACAAAGACGTCGTCCGGCATCCGCTGGTCTCGAAAATCGTCGTGGCCTACGACCGCATCGAGCGGTCGCGTGAGGCGGCCGAACAGCCTGCCATCGGAGCCGCTGCGGTGCCGTCCCGCTCGTGACGATCGTCGAAGTGTCGGGAAGCGTTCCCCGTTTTTCGCAGCGCGAGATCGCCACATTCGCGCGCAGAGTCCTGGCGACGATGCGGAAGCTTCGCCGCCTCGACTTCGACGTCAGCGACGTGTCCATCGCGTTCGTCGACGATGATGCAATGCTCTCGCTGAACCAGAAGTTCCGGAAGAAGAAGAAAACGACCGACGTCCTCACCTTTCCGGCGGACGATTCGTACGCGGATCCTTCTCGCGCAGGACGCCCTCTCGGCGACATCGTGATCTCCGTCGAGCAGGCGCGCCGGCAGGCCGCGGATGAAGGACACTCCCTGGCAATCGAGGTGCGCTACCTGATCCTCCACGGCATCCTCCACGCCCTTGGCTACGATCATGAGACCGATCGCGGCGAGATGAACACGCTGGAGCTGAAGGTCCGCGGCGCGGTCGGATTGGCGTAAACGCGTCAGGAGTGCGGGCGTCTCGCCCGCCGTCGCCGGGCGTCCCGCGCCCGACGACTCATTCGGCCGAGAGGCGATCCGGCGCCGGACGCTGGATCGCGGCGGGCGAGACGCCCGCACTCCTCCTCGCGTGCAATCGCCGCATGACGCCATCGGCGCGGCGTTCGATGATCTCGAAACCGTTCTCTGCGATCGTGCGCTCAGTGTTGCGATTGGGATGGCATCCGCCCGTGAACCACGTCCAGAACGGCTGTCCCGCATCCTGGAGCAAAGCGACAACGCCTGACGTGGCCCGCACATGCTCGATGGCCCGCAACGAGCCGTTCTTCCGCAGGACGCACGCGATCTCCTGCACCGATTGCTTCGGGTCGCCGACGCTGCATAAAACGAGACTGCTGACGACCGTGTCGAATGTAGAAGGCGCGAATGGCAACGCCTCGGCAGCGCCGACGACATACCGCGCCTGCGGCGCACGCCGCCGCGCCGCGCGAACGAGCGCGAAGTCCGGATCGATGGCCACGGGTGGAGACGCGTAGAACGGCAGATTCCGCCCGGTTCCGCATCCGATCTCCAGCACCCGCCCGGCGGCGCCGTCAGCCAGCCAGGCGCGCCAACGCCGGAAACGCGCTCGCTCGACGACGCTCATCAAGGCGTCGTAGAGCCAGGGGACGTGTTCGATTCCGCGCATGCGAGGACTGAGGGGTCAGAGGCAGAACCCGTCCGACCCCCGGCCTCCGACCCCTCCGCACCGGATGGTTCTGGGGGCGCGACCCCCGCTCAATCCAGCGCGATCACACCGTCCTGCCAGAGTTTGTAGAAGATCATCAGCGCGTCGGTTTCGCGGATCGGGCTGATCTTCATCAGCGATCCGATGTCCCATGCGCCGTTGATGCGGGAGAGCAGGAAGCCCTCGTTCGGCGAGAAATTCATCGTCGCCAGGTCCTCGAACGGCTTCGACAGGCGCGGCACCTTCGAATCGGCCACCCCGGCGCTGCGCAGCTCGTTGGCGATGACCGTCTCCGCCCCCTTGATGGAGGTGCGCACCCTGGCGTGGTTCGGATCGAGGTTCTGGGCGGCGCGAAGGAAGCGTTGCGCCTTCTCGAAGTCTTTGGTCTTCAAAGCCTGCTGAGCTCTCGCCAGCAGAGAGGCGATCTCTTCGTCTTCCTCCATCCCTTCGGCGAACTGCACGGTTGCCTGCGCCGTGTCCGACTCCACCGCCGCCGCCTTCTGCGCCGTGGGATCGATCAGATGCGCCGTCTTCTGGCGGATCAGCATGTGCACCGTCGAGGAGACCACGAACTCCGAGGCGCGGCATTCCACTTCCAGGTCGGCGATCGTCCGCTTTCCGTCGATGGCGCGGATGATCGCCCGCTGCAGGTTGTCGATCTCCTCGTCGTCGTCCAGATCGGGCTGCTGATCGAGCACCGGGATCAGCATCTCGTTGGAGACCAGCTCGCGGATGCGCTGCCATTCGTCGAAGCGGCGCATGCCTTCCATGATGATGCCGGTCACGTCGACCTTCAGCGGCACCATCTCCATCTTCGGCAACTCGTCGTCGACGAAGTGGAACTCGCCTTCTTCCCAGAGGAAGATGTCGTAGATCTCTTCTTCGGCCTTCTGGCGCATCAGGCGCAGAAGGTCTCCCTCGGAGATGGCATCGATCATCACCAGAATCTTTCCGAGCAGGATGCCCGACTGCAGCTGGACTTCCATCCCCTTGGCCAGCTCGGCCTCGGTGAGAAAACCGTGGCTGACCAGAAACTGGCCCAGGTACTCGCGGGGATTGTTGGACGCCGAGGAGATGACGCGTCCCCTCTGGAAGAAGATCTTCTTCTCGACGGCACCGCTCCTGACGACAAGCGTCCCGGTCTTCTGTCCAAGGCTCAACCATTGGAGCAGATCGCCCGGGAGCATCGTCTTCAAATTTCCGGTGACGGCCATGGCAAAAGGCGGTGAATTATATGTCGGGCACGGAAGCGAGTAGCGAGCAGATCCCCATCCCGCCAGCCCGGACGGCAGACCGCGGACCGCGGACCGCGGTCTGCGGTCCGATTCCTCGCCGCGCTTCGCAGCTCCGCCGGCTTCCCAAAAACTCCCAGTGTTCATGTGGGTTTCCGAGCCCGCGCCCGCGCCCGCTTCCGAGCCCGAATCCGGGTGAGAACTGCCGGGCTCGGGTGCGGGCTCGGGCTCGGGCTCGGGTCACGTGAGTTTCTTCACTCAGGCGCAGCGCCCGCGCTGTGAAAAGGCTCGGGATGACAGGCTTGGCGCGTGTCATGGGATCTTGGGCGCGGGTGGCACGCAACGTATCGTCGAAGACCAACAGGCTCACTTAGGCCCGGATGACGCCCTGCTCGCTACTCGCCCCTCGCTGCCATACAATCCGCCGCATGCGAAAGACGGTTTTGTGTCTCGGGCTCGCCTTACTGTTTGCTGCTTCCTCATTCGCGCAGGTCGCTGAAGGCGATCAGCATTGGGCGGCACGCGCCGAAGGCCACCAGGCCGGGAAGGCCAGACCAGTCCACGTTGACGCTGCGATCGCCGCCTACCAGAAGGCGATTGCGCAGAACCCGAACGATCTCGAGGCGCGGTGGAAGCTCCTTCGCGCGCTTCGCTTCAAAGGGATGTATGTCGCCAGCTCGGCCGACGAGAAGAAGGCGATCTACAACCAGGGAAAGAGCGCCGGCAAAGAAACCATGGCACTGCTCGACCGGCAGCTCGCCGGCCACGGCGTGAAATCGGTGAAATCGGCGAGCGAGAAGCAGGTCGCGGATGCCGCCCGCGCCATTCCCGGCGCCGGTGAAGTTTTCCTCTGGGACTCGATCAACTGGGGTGAGTGGGCGCTCGTTTACGGCAAGCTCGCCGCCGTCAAGGAAGGCGCTGCCGATCGGATCAAGCGCGAGGCCACCATCGCCATGCTGGTCGATCCGAAGCTCGAGGGCGGCTCCCCCGCCCGCGTCCTCGGCCGTCTGCACGACCAGACGCCGCGCGTCCCGTTCCTCACCGGCTGGGCCTCGAGCAAAGAGGCGGTCCGCCTGCTGAACGAGTCGATCAAGATCGATCCGGCGAACAAGATCACCCGCGTGTTTCTCGCCGAAGCGATGGTGAGCAATAACAGCGACACCAAACCGCAGGCCATCCAGATACTGAAGGAAGTG
>JADGOA010000447.1 GCA_017883215.1 Thermoanaerobaculia bacterium
CGAAAGCCGGACAGCATCGTCTCGACCAATACGTCGGGTCTGCCGATCGCGAAGATCGCCGCCGAGGCTTCCGCCGATTTCAAAGCGCACTTCCTCGGCACCCATTTTTTCAACCCGCCGCGGTACATGAAGCTGCTCGAAGTGATTCCCACCAACGAGACGAAGCGGGAGATCACCTCGTTCGTTCGCGATTTCGCCGAACGGCGGCTGGGCAAAGGCGTGGTCATCTGCAAGGACACGCCGAACTTCATCGCCAATCGCACCGGCGGCATCTCCGGCGCCATGCTGCTCGATTTCGTCCTCTCGCACGGTTACACGATCGAAGAGACCGACGCCATCGCCGGACCGCTGATCGGACGTCCGAAGACCGCCGCATTCCGGCTGCAGGACCTCGTTGGGCTCGACGTCTCCGCATCTGTCGGCAGGAACCTCTACGGCCTGATCGAAAACGATGAGTCGCGTGAGGCGCTGCGCTCCCCGCACATCGAGAAGCTGCGCAAGTCGCAGATAGAGCGTGGACGGCTCGGCGACAAGACCGGCCAGGGCTTCTACAGAAAATCCGGCAAGTCGATCGAGACGCTGGACCTCGGCACTGGCGAATATCGCGAGCGCCGCGAGCCGGAAATCGCTTCGATCGCCGAGGCGATGAAGATCAAGAGCCTCCCGAAACGACTCGAATTCGTGATGAAGCAGGACGACAAGGCAGGCGCGCTGGCGCGACACGTCATCTGCAACTCGCTGGCCTATGCCGCACGGCGCATTCCGGAGATCACTGACGAGATCGTCAACGTCGACCGGGCGATGCGCTGGGGCTTCTCGCACGAGCTCGGCCCCTTCGAATTGTGGGACGCGCTCGGCGTCCGCACGACGGCCGAGGCGATGAAGCAGAGCGGGATCGCCGTCGCACCGTGGGTCGAGGAGATGCTCGCGGCGGGGCACGAGACCTTCTACCGGACGAACGCGGGCCGGCTCGCGCAGTACGACCCGGCGCGGCATGACTACGTGCCGGTCGAGGCCGATCCACTGGTCATCCGGCTCGATGAGCTGAAGAAAGCGGGTCGAGTCGTCCGGGAGAACAAAGGCGCCAGCCTCATCGACATCGGCAGCGGCGTGCTTTGTCTCGAGTTCCACACCAAGATGAACACGCTCGACGGCGACATCCGCAGCATGATCGTCGAGTCGGTCGAGGAACTGCAGCGCGGACCGTGGGCCGGCATGGTCATCGGCAACGAAGGCGGCGATTTCAGCGTTGGCGCGAATCTGGCCGGCGGCTTCGGCTCGAACGGCAGCGAGGCGCTGAACAGCGGAGTGAAGGCGATGCAGGACGCGCTGATGGCGGTGCGCTTCTCGGCGAAGCCGGTCGTGGCGGCCCCGTTCGGGCGCACGCTTGGCGGCGGCGTTGAAACGGCGATGGCGGCGGCGCGCATCGTCGCCGCGGCAGAGACCTACATGGGCCTGGTGGAGGTCGGCGTCGGCCTCGTGCCCGGCGCCGGCGGTTGCAAGGAGCTGGTCCGGCGCAACGTCTCACCGGCGATGAAGCAGACGCCGAACGCCGATCCGCTCCCGTTCGTCCAGAACGTGCTGCAGACGATCGGCGCGGCGAAGGTGTCGACGAGCGCGGAAGAAGCGCGGACATTCGGCTTCCTCACGTCGGCCGATCGCGTGGTCATGAATCGCGATCACCTCATCGCCGAATCGAAGGAGGAGGTCCTCGAGCTCGCCGCTCACGGTTACGCACCGCCGCCGCGTGAGAAGAGCTGCTATGCGGCAGGCCGCGACGTCCGCGCCGGGCTGAGGGCCGGCATCTACGTCATGCAGCAGGGCGGCTACATCACCGAGTACGATGCCTTCATCAGCTCGCAACTGGCGTCGATTCTTTGCGGCGGCGACCTGTCGAGCGGCCAGTGGGTCGACGAACAGTTCCTCCTCGACTGCGAGCGGAAGACGTTCGTGGCGCTTTGCCAGGAGCCGAAGACGATCGAGCGCATCCAGCACATGCTGTCAACGGGAAAGCCGCTGCGGAACTGAAACCGAGCCGCGAAGAAAACGCGGCGCAGAGGAACGATGACGCAAGAACAGACGACCCAGGCCCATCCCAAACGCCGGATGATGAGCGGTCTCGAGTACATGCGTAAGATTGCTGCCGGCGAGATCGAGTCGTCGCCGATGGCGCGGCTGCTCAACATCCGGATCACGGATGTCGAGGAAGGACGCGTCGTCCTCACCGCCGAGCCTGCGCGCGAATTCGAGAACGGCCTGCACATCGCGCACGGAGGTTTCGCCGCCACGCTCCTCGATACCGCCCTCGGGTCGGCCGTCAACTCCGTGATGCCAGCCGGTAAAATCTTTGCGACCCTCGACATGGCCATCAGCTTTACCCGTGCCATTACCCGGAAAACCGGCACGCTCACCTGTACCGCCCGAATCGTCCACGCCGGGTCGCGGACGGCGACTGCGGAAGGACGAATCGTCGACGCGAACGGCACCGTCTACGCCCACGGCACGGCGACCTGCATTCTGTTTCGCGACACTACGGAGGAGTCATGAACGAAGCCGTCATCGTTGCGGCGTTGCGCACGGCTGTCGGAAAAGCGCCGCGCGGCACGCTCCGCACAACCCGTCCTGACGACATGGCCGCCGCCGTGATCGCGGCGCTCTTGAAACGTACTCCCAATGTCTCCGCCGAAGCGATCGACGATGTGATCCTCGGATGCGCGATGCCGGAGGCGGAATCGGGCATGAACGTCGCGCGCATCGCCGCGCTCCGGTCGGGGCTTCCCGATTCCGTTCCGGCGGTGACGGTGAACCGGTTCTGCTCGTCGGGATCGCAGACCATCGCCATGGCCTCCGAGCGGATCATGGCCGGCA
>JADGOA010000448.1 GCA_017883215.1 Thermoanaerobaculia bacterium
CAGCGAGGGATCCCCCGCACTCCCGGGGTGGCGGGGGATTCCTCGCCGCGCTCCACCCCTCCGGGGTTCCGCCGGCTCGGAATGACAGTGTCACTTCCGTTCCAGCGGCGCCCGCGCCGTTCGCCGGCTCGGGATGACACCAGCCCTCCACTCGCCGTCGCTATCACCTCGCCGACACCAGATTCGCGAACAGTTTGTACGCGCCGGGGACGCCGGCGGGGAGCTGGCGGAACCAGGCGTAGCTCGTGTAGACGAACACGCCCTTGCCGTAGCGCGCATACAGCTCGCCGCCCGGTTTATCGCTCTCGCCCGGATCGTGCGACTCGAGCACCGTCGTGTATTTCGGATCCCAGTCGCTTGCGAAGTAGAGGCCGCGCTCCTGCACCCAACCGTCGAAGTCGGCAGCAGTGATCTTGTTCGGCGCGTTCAGGAGGGGATTGGCGGGAGCGAGGAACTTCACCGGCGCCTCTTCGACGGTGACCCGATCGTGCGAGACGGTGAACGGATACGGCCCCGGGCTCTTGATCAGCAACGGTTGCGGGGAGGTGCTGTTGTATTGCGCCACCAGCGTCCCGCCGTTCTCGACGTACTTCATCAGCTTCGCGTGAGCTTCCTTCATGATGTCGCGCGTGTTGTACGCGCGCACTCCGGTGACGATGGCGTCGAATTTGGAGAAGTCGCCGCGCGTGAGATCCGCGTCGGTCAGCAAGGTGACCTCGTATCCGATCTGCCGCAGCGCTTCCGGCACGTCGTCGCCGGCTCCCATGACGTAGCCGATGCGCGTTCCGCGCTTCTTCACGTCGAGGCGGACCAGCTTCGCCGTAGCCGGCGAGAAGACGCGCTGCGCCGGGATGTGCGGGTAGTCGATGTTCGTGACGGCCATCGTCATCTTGCGCCCGTTGGCGAGGTCGACCTCGGCGGCCAGCTCCGCGGTCGATTCGCCCGCCGGCGGAGTGACGTTGAACGTGACGTGCGCCTCTTCACCTTTGGCGTCGAACTTCACCGGCGCGACCGCAGGGTCGGCCTTCCATCCCTTCGGCAGGACCAGGCGCACACTCGAGGAGGTCGAGGCGTCGAAGTTGTGCAGCGCGATCGCCACCAGCTTCGGCTTCTGGTCGGGGAAGACGTAGACGCTGGAGGCGACGTTCGCCGTCACGTCAGGAACGACGTCGACTGCGCGCACCTGCTCGCCGCGCACGGCATCGGTCCAGCGGAAGACCGCCGGGACGGTGAACACCAGCGTGTGCATGCGGTTGTCGTCGAAGGAGACGTTGATCGGAATCGAGGGCGGGTTTTCCGGCAACCCGATCAGCTGCTGATCGGCGACGGTGTACGTTCCTTTCGACGGCGGCTGCACGAGCCAGTACGGCTGCGAGTAGGGCATGTCCGCCGGAAGCTTGATCGAGATCTCGGTCTTCACCGGAACGTTGTTCTGGAGCTTCGCGCCCGGCGCTTTTCCCGGGTTCGCATAGAGCGTGGCCACCGTGGACAGGACGAACGGGTAGTCCGATCGATTGACCACGGTGACGGTGATCGGAACCTCGCCTCCGGGATTGACGGACGAGTCGCCGGCGCTGACGTCGATGGCCAGTCCGGCACAGGCGCGGATGGCGTCGAGCAGCTCGGCGCGCTTGATCGGAAGCCACGGGTTGAGGCGCGTCGACCAGGCGGGGCCGGCTCCCAGCCGGTCCATGGCGTCCGAGGCCTGCAGGAGGAGCGGAATCGATTTCGACGGATCCTTCGGGTCAAACGAATCGGCGGCCTGCCGGAGGATCGTTCCCACCGCCTCGCCGCCGGGAAAGCGCGACCAGGAGGTGTCGATGCCCTCGAAGAGGTCTTTCGCTGCCGGGTCGCCGCCGAGCTGGTCGAAGTAGTTGATGTTGGTGCCGCGCCGTTCCGCCGAACCGAAGCCCTGGCTCTTGTGTTGGCTGCGGCTCTCCGCGGCGATCTCGGTGTAGGCACGGCCCAGGAGCGGGTTGTAGGCGCCGACGTCGACGCGAAGCGACTTCGCCACCGACGGATCGTTTGGGTTGATGGGTTGGAAGTTGAAGCGGTTCCAGAAGAGCCGTCGCGGCTGCCATATCGTCACGTACCTGAGCTGATCGGGGAACTTCGTCGGATCCGCCGCCGCCTTGAACGCTTCGACTGCCAGGATCGCCGAGGCCGTGTGATGACCGTGACCGCCCTCGCCGGTGGTTGGGAAGCGGGTCAGAATCACGTCGGGCTGGAAGCGGCGGATGTTCCAGACCACGTCGGCCAGGATCGCGTCGTGGCCCCAGATGGCGAGCGTCTCGGCCGGATTCTTGGAGTAGCCGAAGTCGATGGCGCGAGTGAAGTATTGCTCGGCGCCGTCGACGCGGCGGGCCGCGAGGAGCTCCTGGGTGCGGATCACGCCGAGCAGTGGACCCTTCTCGTCCCCGATGAGGTTCTGGCCGCCGTCGCCCCGCGTCATGGCCAGGTACCCGGTGCGATAGAGCCGCCCGTTCGACAGCCAGGCCAGCACGGCCGTGTTCTCGTCGTCGGGATGAGCGGCGACGTAGAGCGCGCTACCGAGCACGGTGAGCTTCTCGAGCGCGACTCGAATCTGCGCGGCGTCTTCGGGCTTTTGCGTCAGCGCTGCGGAAGCGATGGAGGCAAACAGCAGCGCGATGAGAGCGGTCAGGGCGGCAGTTCTGCGAAGCATGGTCGTCAATCTTAAAGGATAGCGGGTAGATGACACTGTCATTCCGAGCCGCGCCATCGCGCGCGCACGACACCTGAGAGCAGAAACTCTCAATCGAGACCCCTCTCCCCGCCGCAGCGGGGAGAGGGTCCGCGAAGCGGGGTGAGGGGCCTCCTCGCACCAGTAGTGAGCCCCCTCA
>JADGOA010000094.1 GCA_017883215.1 Thermoanaerobaculia bacterium
CGTTTACACGGGCGCTTTGACGGGAAAGAATTATTTTCATTCAGATAACTTCTAGCGACGAGAGCCCAATGACGAGAAAACGAAGCCTGGTCGATGCGGTTTCGGTTCGCCTCGCGAAGTTGCGACAGAAGTCGACCGCCAGCCCTCTGCTTCGCCTCCTCGGCGGCCGCGGCGCCGCTGCGCTGCTCCTTGGCGCCACGCTCTCCCTCGGCGGAATCGCTGAAACCCTCGAGGGCGTGCATTTTCTCGTCCAGAAAAATCTCGATTCCGTCCGCGTTCTTCGTCAGAACGGCAGCCGATCCACCGTAGTCGCCGACGTCCGGGACAGCTTTGCCTCGAACTCCCTCTTCAAGCTCTCTCGCGCTCTTCCGGGGAGCCTCGTGTCGCGCCAGATCGCGCTGTTCGACAGCCGCTGGGTTCCGGCAACCACTCTGGATCAGAAGCCGCGCAGCGTCTTCCACGAGGAGATGACGCGGATCAACAACGCGATTCGCGAGCAGTTCTTCGCGAATGCAATTCCGTACGGGGACCTGATCCACGAGAAATCGGTCAAGTACGACGTCGATCCTGCCCTCGTCGCCGCTGTCATCGAGCAGGAGTCGCGGTTCCACAGCCGGGCCCGTTCGCAGGTCGGCGCCCGCGGTCTGATGCAGCTCATGCCGCGCACCGGGCGCTGGCTCGGCGCCCGTGATCTCTACGATCCCGAGCAGAACGTCGATGCGGGCGTGAAGTACATCAAATTTCTCCAGGAGCGCTTCGACGGGGACATGAAGAAGACGATCGCTGCCTACAACGCCGGCCAGGGGAACGTCGACCGCTACAACGGCGTGCCGCCGTTCGCAGAGACGCAGACGTACGTGAAGCGAGTTCTTCGCAACTACAACAAACGCAACGAGCAACTGAAGCACTACTCGAACGAGATGAAGAGTGGCGGCGCCACGCTCGACGCGGACGGCAGCCTCACGCTGCGTTGATTCGGTATGTTGCAGCAAGGTAGAGAACCGAGGCGCGAAGCCCCGGTTCTTTTTGTTTATGCCAGTCTGCCAGCGGTCACGCACCCCGCCCGCGCGCGCCTCGTGTTTTGACTAACTCCTCTGGTTGCGGTACTTTGTCCGCGTTAACGGGCTTAAAACCTGGGAGGGGATAATGGTCAGTGTGCGTCGGGTGGCTCCCGTTCTCCTGCTGGTAATCGCGATCCCATTGTTCGCGGCAGCGCCGAAGTCTTCATCGCGTCCGCCGCGCGATCTGCATCGCGTCGGTGACCACTGGACGGCGTACAACCCGCCCGATCCTTCGACATACCCGCCGAACGCGAAGACTTACACCATCAAGGCTGGCGACACCCTGTGGGCGCTGGCGCAGCAGTTCTACAAGAACGCTTACCTCTGGCCGCAGCTGTGGGAAGGCAACACCTGGATCACCGACGCGCACTGGATTTATCCGGGCGATGTGCTCCTGGTCGAAGGCGAAGCGCAGTCGGCTGAGACGGGGCAGGCCTCGACACTGAACGCCGGTGCGATCGCCGAACGCGCGACTGAGGCGACGTCCCTTCCGTCGGTCGCCGAAGCGACGACGACCTCTCCTCCGGTGGCCCTTGCCATCGAGTCGGATCTCTATTGCTACGGATACATCGGCGCTCTGAACGAGCCGCTGCCGAACCAGCTGCAATCGTTCGAAGACGTGGAGATGCGCTACCACTTCGGCGTGAAGGAGCAGACTGATCACGCTTCCACGGGCGACCTCGTCTACATCACGGGCGGCACGTCGACCGGTCTAGTCGCCGGCGATACGTACCTGCTGGTCGAGCCGAATAACGTCGTGACGCATCCTCAGACGAAAGCCGTGATCGGCCGCGAATACACCTACGTCGGGCAGGTGAAGGTTCTGTGCGCCGAAGCGACGAGCTCGCGCGGCCTGATCACGCAGTCGTGCCGCGAGATCAGCACCAATGCGCGGCTCAAGCCGCTGCCGCAGATTCCGATCCCCATCGCACGCGTTCCGGAACTGCCGGCGTTCTGCGACCCGGCGACCGCCAGGCTGAACGGCTACATCGTCAGCTCGCGCGGCTGGGACAACGGCCTGGGCGTCAACGATCTCGTGCAGATCGACCTCGGGCGCGACGATCAAATCAACCCGGGCGACTTCCTGACCATCTACCGCCCCAGCCCGCTCGCGGGCCAGCCGCGGCAGGTGTTGGGTGAGCTCGCGGTGCTGACCACCGAGAGTCACACCGCCACTGCTCGCATCGTGGCCATGCGCCGCATCATCGAGCTCGGCGACCGCATCGAAGCTCGCTGATCGCGCGAGCGAGTAGCGAGTAGGGGGCTTCTCCTACTCGCTGTCCGCTACCGCTACTCTGCAGGCCTCGCTACGCGCTACGCGCTACGCGCTACCCGCTACCCGCTACTCGCTACTCGCTACTCGCTACTCGCTACTCGCTGTAGTGTAGAATCACGCGTCCGGGTCCATAGCTCAGCGGTTAGAGCTACCGGCTCATAACCGGCAGGTCCCAGGTTCGAATCCTGGTGGACCCACCAAGGCAAGATGATCATAGATACCGTTCGAAACTGTCCCAAGCGTTCTGCAGATCATCCGATCTACAAAGGCGTTCCGACCAAGGAACGCCTTTTCTGTCTCTGGAGGATTCGTTGAGTACTGATGTAGACAAGCTATGGGACCTTCAGCAGGTGGTTTCACAGCTCTCTGACCGTGAAGAGCAACTGAACATCAAGCCGGATTCGTTCGCCGCCGTGGACCGCGAGTTCCAGAACGCGAACGAAGAAATGCAGGAGCTCGAACAGTCGCTCGAGCAGATCTCGAAGGAGAGGCGCAGCGTCGACGGCGAGCTTCAGGACCAGCAGGAACTGCTCAAGAAATACCAGGGCCAGTTGATGCAGGTGAAAAACCAGCAGCAGTACGCGGCGGCGTGGAAGGAGATCGATTCCACGCGGAAGCACGTAAAGGAGCTGGAAGACTCGGTTCTGAAGAGCATGGCCGAAGCCGATGCCGTGCAGAAACAGCTCGACGAGCGGCGCGGCGGCTTCGACGATCTCAAGGCGCGCTACGACGCCGCTCACGCCGAATGGCAGTCCTCTCTCGGCGAGCTGCGCAGCGAGATCGAACAGCTCCGGAAGAAGCAGGAACAGATCGAGAGCGGTTTGCCGTCGAATCTGCTGCGCGAGTTTCGGCGCGTGGCGCGGCAGCGCCACGGCGTCGCGATCGTGGAGACCACGGGCGATACCTGCACCGGTTGCCGCACGCGAATCCGTCCGGCGCTGGCCCAGCAGCTCAAGCGCGGCGAGTTCGTGACGTGCGAAGGTTGCAGCCGGATTCTCTATCTGGAGAGATCCGCATCCTGAGAGTCACCGCGTATGTGGACGGCGCGTCGCGGGGCAACCCCGGTCCGTCTGGCTACGGAGTCTTCATGACCACAGATGCCGGAGAGATCATCGAGATCAGCGGCTATCTCGGCACGACCACGAACAATGTGGCCGAGTACTCCGGTCTGCTCGAAGCTCTGAGCGTGGCCAGGAACGAAGGTGCCACCGAGGTGGAGATCGTGGCCGACTCCGAGCTCATGGTGAAGCAGATGCTCGGCCAGTATCGCGTCAGGCATCCCAACCTCGTTCCGCTGTTCGAGCGGGCGCGCTCGATCGCGCGGCAGTTCAGGAAATTCTCGATCCGCCACACCCTGCGCGCCGGCAACAAGGACGCCGACCGGCTGGCGAACCTGGCCGTCGATCGCGCCGATGGGCGGGCGATGGAGAGGCACTCCGCCGATGCTCAGCGCTGACGAGATTCGCGCAAATTACGCGGCGGTGCTGGCACGCATCGACGCGGCCTGCCGGCGCGCCGGACGAGACAGCGCGGACGTCACTCTGGTGACGGTCACGAAGACCTTCCCTGCTGCGGCCGTGGAAGCAGCGATCGCCGCGGGGGCCACGGACGTGGGCGAGAATCGCGTGCAGGAAGGGCGGGACAAAAAGCCTCTCGTGAGCGGCTCGGCGCGCTGGCACCTCATCGGCCACCTGCAGACGAACAAGGCCAGGGACGCCGTACGCCTGTTCGACGTCATCCACAGCGTGGACTCGCTCGATCTCGCGCAGAAGCTCGCCAGAGCCGCGGAAAAGGAACAGAAGCGGCAGCAGGTTCTACTGGAAGTGAATATCGGCATGGAGCCGCAGAAGAGTGGCGTGCATCCCGACCAGGTGCAGGCGCTGGTGAGTGAGATCCGCTCGATCGAAGCTCTCGGCCTTCGCGGCCTCATGGCCATACCACCGCAGGGAGAGCCGGAGGAAACGCGACGCTGGTTCCGCGCCTTGCGCCAGTTGCGCGACCAGGCAGGATTGGAGCAGCTGTCGATGGGAATGACCGACGATTTCGAAGTGGCCATTGAAGAAGGAGCGACGATCGTCCGCGTGGGACGGGCGATCTTCGGCGCGCGAGGATGAGAATGGCCGCCGAGATCGTGATCCCCATCCTCGATGTCCTCGTGCTCGTTCTTCGCGTCATCAACTGGGTCGTGCTCTTCTGGGTCGTGTTGTCGTGGGCTGCGTTCATCGCCTCTCAGACATCTTTTCGCTGGCGATATCGGTCGGCGTACAACATTCTCAACCAGCTGAATGACATCTTCTCGAGGATGGCCCATCCGTTCCTCAAGCCGTTCCGGCGGTTTCTGAGGCGTTTTGACACCGCCGGCATCGACTGGTCGCCCATGTTGCTCTGGCTGACCATTCTCCTGCTCCAGGCGCTCGTGGCCGGAATTGAGCGCGCAATCTTGCGCGCCAGCGTGCCAGGGATGCTTTGACCGTCCTATACTCTTCCGGTGAAGTGTTGGGAGGGTGATGATGCAAAGCCTCACGCCGCTGGAGATTCAGAAGCAGACGTTCTCGACCGGGCTCCGGGGTTACAACCCCGACGAAGTCCGCGGCTATCTCAGCCTGATCGCCGAAGAGATTGAACGCCTGGTCAGAGAAGTCGACCGGCTGGAGCGCGAGAACGCGCACATTCGCGAAGACCTCGACGACCATTCCCAGCGCGAGCGCATTCTCAAGGACACGCTGCTCTCTGCGCAGAAGGTGTCCGAGGACGTCAAGGCGAACGCGCGCAAGGAAGCGGAGCTGATCGTGAAGGACGCGGAACTGCTTGCCGACCGCGTGGTGGGCCAGGCCATGACTCGCGTGGCCGACATCGAGCGGGCCATCCAGGACCTGAAGATCGAGCGCACCGGCCTGCGCAACAAACTGCAGCTGACGCTCCAGACCGTCCAGCAGATGGTCGCTCTCGACGCCGATCAGGAAGCGACCGACGAGCCGATCACGGCGATGTTCCGCAAACGGATCGAGTAGGCCATCCACTGGACTGCGGGCATCCTGCCCGCCTGCGACCGGGCATCCTGCCCGGTCGTTTTGCTTTGACTTGAGTCGTCGGGCTGGAAGCCCGCCGACAGGCGGGCAGGATGCCCGCAGTCCGTGCAATACACTACCTGCCAGCATGCTCCTCGTCCGCAACCTCTCACAGATCGCCACACCGACCGGCCGCGGAGCGGTCCGCGGAACGGCCATGCGGACGCTGAACGTCATCAAGGACGGTGTGATCGTCATCGACGGCGAACGGTTCGCCTTCGCCGGACGCGAAAGCGACCTGGCCCCATCGGTCAGATCGAAGATCGACGGCGACTTCGACGCGCGCGGCGCGACGGCCATCCCCGGTTTCGTCGACTCCCACACCCACATCCCCTTCGCCGGTTTCCGCGAGTCGGAGTTCAACCGGCGGCTGCAGGGCGAAACGTACGGCGACATCGCCGCGAGCGGCGGCGGAATCAATGCCACCGTTCGCGCCACGCGAGAGGCGACCGAAGAGGAGCTGGTGCAGAACGTTCTGGCGCGAACGCGCACCATGGCGCTCTACGGAACGACGACGGCGGAGGCGAAGAGCGGATATGGGCTGGACGTCGCCTGCGAGCTGAAACAGCTGCGCGCAATCCGCACAGCCGCTGCGAGCTCTCCCGTGCGGCTCGTCCCGACGTGTCTTGCGGCGCACGAGTTTCCGCCGGAGAGCCGTGCCGGCGAGGCTGCGCGCCAGGGTTACGTTTCGACGATCGTGGGCGAGATCCTTCCCGCCGTCTCCGAGCAGAACCTCGCCGTCTTCTGCGATGCCTTCGTGGAGAAGGGCGTCTTCACCCGCGATCAGGGCGAAGCCGTGCTGCGCGCCGGTGCGGCCATGGGCATGACGCCCCGCCTGCACGCCGACGAGCTCTCCGACACCGACGGCGCCGCCCTCGCGGCGAGTCTCGGCGCCGCCTCCGCGGATCACCTGATGTACATCTCCGATCGCGGCATCGCCGCGCTCGCCGCATCGGATACGGTCGCGAATTTGCTGCCCGCCACCAGTTTCTTTCTGATGTCGGACCGCTATGCTCCGGGAAGGCCCCTGATCGATGCCGGTGCGGTCGTGTCCCTGTCGACCGACTGCAATCCCGGTTCTTCGATGACGGAGTCGATGCAGACCGTCATTCAGCTCGCCACGCTGAGAATGAAGCTGACGGTGGAAGAGGCGCTGACGGCGGCGACGCTGAACGGCGCATTCTCGTTGCGCATGGCCGACGAGATCGGATCGATCGAGTCCGGCAAGCGGGCGGATTTCGTCCTGATCGACGCCCCCGGTTACCTTCATCTCGTCTACCACTTCGGCATCAATCTCGTTTCGGCCGTTTTCCGCGACGGCCGGAGGGTCGCACCATGAAGGACACCTTCACCGCGCTCCGCGACGTTTTGAAAAGTTACGAGAACGAGATGGTCCCCACGCGCGATTCGAACGACGAGTATCTGCTCGACTCGAAGCTCATCGGACCGAATCAGAAGCCGATCTTTTTCGCCGGAGTACGGCGGGGGAAGGCCTACGTGAGCTTTCTCCTCTTTCCGATCTACATGTTTCCCGACCTGTTGGAGCCGATCTCCGACGGGCTGCGAAGACGAATGCAGGGGAAGAGCTGCTTCAATTTCAGAAGGATCGAGCAGGGTCAGTTGCAGGAGCTCGAGCAGCTCACGAGGCGGAGCGCGGAGCGTCTGGCGAAGGAAGGCGTTCCCCTTCCGTGAAGCGGACGATGGCCTCGTACAGGAGCTCGGCGGCATCTCGCTTCGCTTCGTACGTGCAGCCGGCGATGTGCGGCGTGAGGATCAGCCGGGAATCGTCGGGGAAGCTGCGTTGCGGCGGCTCGGGATCGAAGACGTCGACGGCCAGGCCGTCGAGGTGACCGGATGCGAGTGCCGCGAGGGCGGCGTCGAGGTCGAGCACTTCGCCGCGCGCGGCGTTGATCAGGAACGAGCCGCGGCGCATCCGCCTCAGCTCGCGATTGCCGATCATCGTCCGCGTTTCGTCCGTGAGCGGAACGTGCAGGGTGACGATGTCGCTCGTCGCCAGCAGCTCGTCGAGCGTGGCCACGCGCTCGGCGGCGCCGAAATCCCGGATGTACGGGTCGTAAGCGCGCGGCCGCATGCCGAAAGCGGTGGCGAGCCGCGACACACGCGAGCCGACGTTGCCGTGGCCCACGATGCCCAGAGCGTAGTGGCGCATCTCGTGGCGGGTCGCGCAGTCGGCGCGGCGCCATGATCCGGAGGCCACCTCGCGCGAGTAGGCAGGCAGCGTGCGCGTCATGCCGACGATCATGCCGATGATGAGCTCGGCGACGGCATTCGCGTTCACGCCCGGCAGGCTGAGGATCTCGACCCCGCGCGCGGCTGCCGCGGCAACGTCGATGTTGTCGACCCCGCTGGTTCCCTGCGCGATCGCCTGAAGGTGCGGAGCCGCGGCGATCACGGCGGCGGTGATCCTGTTGACCGTACGAGTGACGACGATCTCAGCGCCGCCCACGCGGCTCTCCAGTGGTCCGGTGGTCCGTATGTCGATGTCGAACCGCGGATCGTTCCGCAGCCGCTCGATCAGCCACGGCTCGACATCGGAGACGATCACCACTTTCTTCGGCACGGGCGGAGTGTAATCGGACAAGCGTGTAGTGGGTAGCGTGTAGGGACGCGCTGTCGGGACGCGCAGCCGAGACTGTCTCAAAAGTTACGGGTATGTGGAGAGCGGACATTCTTGTCCGCAGCGGCCGCACATTCCTGTCCGGCCGCCGGGCGGCCGTGTATCGCGGATTGCTTGCGCCAGCCACGCCGCTCGTTAGCCGACGGACAAGAATGTCCGTCGGCAGCGGACAAGAATGTCCGCTCTCCACTTTCCCTCGGTAACTCAACGGCTGCGGAACGCGTTGCTGCGCGTCCCTACGGGCCGTCCGATTGATAAACTCCCTCCCGTTGATCCGCAAGCATCGAATCGCGCTTCTGGCCGCGGCCGCGTACAACTTCGTCTTTTTCTTCCCGACGCTGTTCATGGGTCGTGTCGTCTCGCCGAACGATGTCTTCTACAACTTCGCCCCCTGGGCTCTGCTGCCGCACGCCGCGGTTCAGAACTCGCTCTTCAACGACCCGCCCACGGCGTATTTCACGCTCATGTCGCTGCTCAAGAGCGGTGGCGCGTTTCAGTGGAATCCATACGTGGCCTGCGGCATCCCCGGCATCGGCTCCTCCGCGGCGGCGGTGCTTTCGCCGTTCATCCTCATTCCGGTCTTTGCGCTGCCGCTGGCCTGGGTCTACACCGGCATCGTTTTCTTGAAGCTGAACGTGGCCTTTTTCTTCGCCTATCTCTGGCTGCGCGAAGAACGGCTGGGGAAGAAGTCGGCCGCCATCGGTGCCATCGTGGTCGCCGGCGCCGGTGTCTACGCCGTGCGCTGGCTGTGGCAGATCACGAACGCGACGGCGCTCTACCCGGCACTTCTCTGGAGCGTGCGGCGGGTCTTCAACGGCAAGCCACTGTCGTTCGCGATCACGGCGATCATCGCTCTGGCGTACGCGCTTGCGGGCTTCCCGTCGACGATGGCCTATGGCGCCTTTGTCGCGATCGCGTACGCGGTTTTTCTGGCGGCGCGCGAGCGCGTGCTGCCGCTGCGCGCCGCACTCGCAGCGACTGCGGCCGTCGTCCTGGCTTTGCTGATCGCCGCTCCGTCGCTGATCCCCTTCGCTCAGCTCGTCCGCCGCTCCGGCTACCTCGGCATCCGTGAGAACGTCAGCCTGACCACGTTCTACCCCACCTCGCAGCTTCGCAGCTACATCGCACCGGAGCGGCTGGGGAACAACGCGCTGAAGAACTGGCGCGGCGACCGCGCCATGCCGGCGGCTCTGAACAACTTCATCGAGGCGACCGTCTATGTCGGGATCGTGGCACTCCCGCTGGCGCTCATCGCTCTCGCCAACCGCCGCGCCCGCTCGCGATGGTTCTGGGTGGCCGCCGCCGCGGTGATTCTCTGCGCGATGTTCGGCTTCGCACCGGTGGCGCAGGTGATCGGGCGCTTGCCGGGATTCAAGTATTCGCCACTGGCGCGGATGGCCATTCTGATGCCGCTGCCGGCGGGCTATCTGGCGGCGGCTGGATCGGCCTGGCTGTTGCGCCTGGCGCGTGGTCGCGGGCGGGCTGTCGCCGCGTCGATCGTCGCAGCCGCACTTGCGCTACTCGTGGCAGGAGACCTGGCACTCTTCGCCGGGCGCTTCTACCCGTACCTCGCGCCGGCGCGGACAGTCGTGCCGGAGACGGCGGTGATCGCGTTTCTCCGAGCCCAGAGGCCGCCGTTTCGCATCGCCCCGTTCTTCGATTATCTCTGGCCGAACTCGGCGGAGCTGTTCCGGGTCGAAGACGTGCGCAGCCATTTCGGTTCCGAGGCGAAATACCGGCGGCTCCTGCAGCGCGTCGATCCGACGTCGTGGAGCGGCCAGTCGACGGTGCTTCAGTTCAACAGTCTGAAGTTCGATTTCTCCGACCCCATCGCCGGCATGCTCGGAATCCGCTACTACATCGAGCATAAGAACATCGACATCATCCGCTGGACGATCTTCTCGTCGACCGTCCCGGGCGTCAAAGAGAGCGGCGCGTTCGTTCTGAAACCGGGGGCGTTCGTGCAGCGCACCGTTCGGGTGGATGCCGAGCCGTTTTTCGCCATCGAGCTTCCCGTCACTGTGGAGGCGGCCACGGGCGATGCGCCCCGGCTCGTGGTGCAGTTGAGGAGGTTCGGCGCTGTCTTGTACGAACGCGAATTCTCCCCGGACGACATCGCCGTGATGGGAAAGGTCTACGTCCCGCTGCGGCCATACGCGCGGCTCGGCGATAGCGTAGTGCTGCGGGTCCAGTCCGCAGGAATCCGCGCGAACCTGCTCCAGAGTGTCCGCTCGCCGGGTGAGGATCCAATCTTCTACGGAAGGGTGAAGACGCCTGTGATTTTCGACCGCGAGCTGCCCGACGGTCGAGTGTTCCTCAATACGGCAGAGGTCCCGCGGTTCCGCGCGGCACGACGCGTGTCGCGGATGAGCGAGGAGCAGTTTCTCGCCCGTCGCGACATCGACCTCGGCGACGAGGCCGTGATCACCGATTCTTCGGCCACGTTGCCGCCCACGAGCGGGAACGCGATCGTCTATCTGACCGAGTATGCGCCGGCGCGGCAACTGGTGAAGACCGAGTCGCCGGCGCCGTTCTTTCTCGCTTCGTCCGAAAAGCTGACGCCGGAGCTGGCGATCGCGATCGACGGCAGGGAGGCCAAACCAATCGAGATCAACTCGCTTTTCGCCGGCGTGAATGTCCCCGCAGGGTCACACGCGGTGGTCTTTTCGCGCCGGATCGCGCGCGGCTGGTGGTGGTTGTCGGCAGTGGCGCTGTTGGTTTTCGGAGCGATTACCGCGATTGAAATTGCCTTCGCGGTGCGGCGTGGGAGGAGACTTTCACCACAGAGGCACAGAGGACACGGAGATAACTAGAGA
>JADGOA010000449.1 GCA_017883215.1 Thermoanaerobaculia bacterium
CGCCTCGCAAACCTCGGGTCGGCCATCGAGAAGTCGACTCGTGAGCTGTCGGCCGCCAACGCGTGAGGCCCGCTTTGTCATCCTGAGCCGGCGAACGGCCAGGGGGCCGATGGAGCGGTGATGAACTTGTAGGGACGCGCAGCAGCGCGTCCGCAACTCTCGTCGGCCCTCCGCCCACCGGAACTGCGGACGCGCTGCCGCGCGTCCCTACATTCGCATTGCCGCTACCGTCGCGGCCGCGCTTCGGTGTTGGTTTTCTGCGGTGCATCGTCGCGCGCCTGAACTACGAGGTCGGGCTGCTTCCCCCCCTGCACCTGATTCCGGCCGCTGCGCTTGGCGCGGTAGAGGGCCTTGTCCGCTGCGACCACCACCTCTTTCGCTGCCCGAATTCGCGAATGGGGCACGCTCGCCACGCCGACGCTGACCGTCACCGACAGCTCTCCTGCCTGCGTCGGCATCTTCGTCGACTCGATCATCGCCCGGATCTTCTCGGCGAAAACCATGGCGTCGTCGAGCACCGTCTCCGGCATGATCACCGCGAACTCCTCGCCTCCGTAACGCGCCACGAGATCGGTGCTGCGAACGGACTCGCGGAAGACGTTCGCGACCGCTTTCAACACCTCATCGCCGACCGCGTGCCCGTGGGCGTCGTTGACCTTCTTGAAGAAATCGATATCGACGATGGCCAGCGATAGCGGCCGCTGGTAGCGCTGCGACTCGTCGAACGCCCGCGCCAGCTCATCCTGAAAATGGCGGTGGTTGTACAGCCGCGTCAGACCATCCGTGATCGACAGCAGCTCCAGCCGCTTGTTGGTCTCGATCAGCTCTTTCTGCAGGTCGACGATCCTCTTCCCGGCGCGGATCCGTGCGAGCAGCTCGGCCGACTGGAAGGGCTTGGTGATGTAGTCGTCGGCGCCGAGCTCGAGCCCCTCCACCTTGTCCTCCTGCTCGGATTGTCCTGTGAGCATGATGATGTACCGCGCCCGGAACTCCGGCTGCGACTTCAGCTCGCGGCAGAGAGCCAGGCCGTCCATGTCGGGCAGGAGGCGATCGAGCACAGCCAGATCCCACGGCAGTGTGGTGAGAACTTCGCGCGCCTCCTCGCCGGTGGCGCACGCGACCGTGGCGTAACCGGCCCGCGTGAGCAGAAGCCCGACGAGCCGCCGGATGGAGGGATCATCGTCGACGACCACGACCGTAAATTGAGAGTCGACCATTGGATGAAGCTCAGCGGCAAAGAGCGCGCCAGAAAGGAGCGAGTAGCGAGTAGGAGCCGCGGCCACCCAGCGTTCCGTTCCCCTACTCGCCACTCGCTACTCGCTACTCGCTCCTTTGGATCCTCATTGAAACATCGAGTGCCATGACCGAGTGGGTGAGAGCGCCGATCGAGATCCGATCGACGCCCGACTCGGCGATGGCGCGGACGTTCTCGAGCGTGATCCCGCCGGAGGCTTCCAGCGGGACGGCGCCCGCGGTGCGAACGACGGCGTCGCGAAGCTGCGCGGGGGTCATGTTGTCGAGCAGGATGAAGTCGGGGCGCAGGGCCAGCGCCTCCTCGAGCTCCCGCATGTCGCGAACCTCGACCATGATCGGCTGCGGCATGCGGCGCCGGCGAATCCGCTCGACCGCGGCGGTCAGCGAACCGGCCCGGTCGACGTGATTGTTCTTGACCAGAAACATGTCGTGGAGGCCGAGGCGATGGTTCTCCCCGCCACCAGCGCGAACGGCGGACTTGTCGAGGAAGCGCAGACCGGGCGCGGTTTTCCTCGTGTCGTAGATCTTCGCGTTCGTTCCGCGCACCGCGTCGACGTAGCACCGCGTCAACGTGGCAATGCCCGACGCGCGCTGGACGAGGTTGAGAGCGGTCCGCTCGCCGCTGAGGAGACCGACGACCGACCCCTCCACGTGTGCGATGACCTCGCCGCCCGCCACCGCCGCCCCCTCGGCCACATCAGCCGTAAACCGGCTCGTCGGATCGACAGCCGCGAACGTCGCCGCGGCAAACTCGAGCCCGGCGACGACCCCGTCCGCTTTCGCGATGAAGCGCGCACGGCCGCGGTCGCCGCTCTCGAAGATCGCTTCGCTGGTGATGTCCGGAAGGTCTTCGTCGAGGGCGCGGCGGACGATGGACTCGATGGGGGTCAGGGCTCGGGGGTCGGGGGTCGGCTGTTCCATGCACGAATCGTAGCGGGTTGGACCGCCGGCGGGGGTGGCGGCAGTCCGAATTTCAGTCCGGCGCGAGGAAGCGGTTCGTCAACCGGAAGCGCTGCGCTCGCCGCCCAACCTCCGACCCCCGGCCTCCGATCCCCGAAAAAGCGAAATCTCCCATCCCCACCCCGCGTTCTACTATCCGGTTCGTTGACAATTTGGGGGCGCCACGGCTTCGACGGGGACATGTCGGGGTCATGGTTGCATGCCGAGCTGATTGCCTCGTAAAAACGATCAAACTGAGTAGCTGCGAACAACAGCGAACTCGCACTCGCGGCCTAATCCGCCACGACGCTCTACCGTTGGTTGCTCACGCCGGCGGAACGAGTGCCATTGAGGTGAGCTAAGGGTCCACGCGCGCCTCGTCGTGGATCACGAAAACTTAGAGGCTGGTTTGCTCCAGTCCCCGTTTTCCGGGCAGAAGCGAACGAGATCAAAAGGAAAACTAAGCATGTAGTAGCCAGGCCACCACTGCTTCCGGACGCGGGTTCAACTCCCGCCGCCTCCACCAATTTTCGAGCGAGTAGCGAGTAGCGTGTAGCGAGCAGGAGCTGCGCGGTACCCGGTGCCCGCAACACCGAACACGGCCGAGGAGCGATCCTCGGCCGTTCTGGTTTACGCGTCATTCCACGTCGCCGGAGCCGCGC
>JADGOA010000450.1 GCA_017883215.1 Thermoanaerobaculia bacterium
GGAAATCATCTTCGTCGTCGTAGTCCTGGTCGCGGTGGTGGGAGTGCTTTTTCTTCGCGGCTTCGTCGCGGTTTCCAGACGAAGATCAGAGCAGTTCAGTAATGGCATCAATCAGTCACAGGTTCTCGTCCAGCCTCAGCGGCTATCATCCGTCGCAGATGAACCGCCAAACTCGCGACCAAAGAAGACCGTGGCGTAATCGGTGTGGATGAGTTCGAGGTTGAGTAGAAGCGACTGCCCTGACGCCCGTGATCCGCTCGTTCGAGTCTGATTCGAGGGTGAAGTCGGGAGCGAGGCGGCTCAGGAGCCGCTCCCGCCGCAGAGGAGGCGATTTCAAGCGGTGAGCGCACCTCCTCTAAGTCGATTGAATGATTTATCAATCGCCCACGTTGTTGCGATGACCGCGTGAAATCGCCCACGTCACCCGACTGCATGAAGCGGTCGTTCGCGTTGTAGTGCAGGGTGGTGGAGTTGGGGCCGGAGCCGACGATGGAGCCGTAGGCGGGACCGTCGTCGCATCCAGGACTCTCAGGCCGGTGTTGGCCGCTTTCAGCGAATCGATCACCTTGTGCAGCGTCGGCGCGTCGCGTCCCTCGAGGCCGAGTTGCTCCCTCACGCCGGCCGCGCCGAGGCGGCGTCCCGTCCAGACTTCCTGTGCCGGGTCCTTCGGCTGGACGAAGAGCAGCGAGCGGTCGCTGTCGCCCTTGTGCACGATCACTAGCGCCGCGTCCGGCTCGAGGAATCCGGTCAGGTAGCGGAACGTGTGGTCCTGCGTGAACACGTCGTAGTCGTGCTTCGGTTCCGGAGCCCCCATGACGACGACGATGCCGTCACCCGACAGCTCCCTCGAGAGCGCGGCGCGGCGCGCGGCGTACTCGGCCTGCGTGACCTGGGCAAACGCGGGCGCCGAGGCAAGCGAAAGCAGCGCAAGGATCCTAAGGAATCTCAAGCGGACCTCGGGCGAGGGTTGTGCTCCAATCGGTAATGCGGTCGTTGCCTGAAAGCTGTCAGCCGGTAGCTGTCAGGTGACAGCGTTCAGTTGATACAGTTCAGTCGATACCATTATATCAACGTTGGCCGTGTCGCCGGCGTAGAAAAGTATCCTCTTGGAGCCCCCATCATGCGTTCAAATCCACTCCGCCGCGCTCCGGCAATGGCGCTCGTTCTCGCCCTGCTGGCCGCCGCGATTGCACCTGCGATCGCAAGCGCCCAGGTCACGACACCGAAGGAGTTCTTCGGCCACAATATCGGTGACGACTACTGGCTTCCCACCTACACGCAATTCCTCGCCTACTGGCAGAAGATCGCCAAACAGTCGCCCCGAGCGCACCTCGACACGATCGGCACGAGCGCCGAAGGACGGCCTCAGCTCAGCATGGTGGTCTCGAGCCCCGAGAACATAAAGAATCTCGCGCACTACAAGGACATCGCGAAGAAGCTTGCGTACGCCGAGGTCAGCGACGCCGAAGCCCACGCGCTCGCCAAGGAAGGCAAGGCGGTGATGTGGATCGACGGCGGTCTCCACGCCACCGAAGTGCTCGGCGCGAACCAGCTCATCGAGACGAACTACCAGTTCCTCACGATGAACGATGAAGAGACGCTGCGGATCCTGAAGGACGTGATCATCGTGTTCGTGCACGCGAATCCGGACGGCATGGAGCTGATCGCGAACTGGTACAACCAGGAGCCAGATCCGAAGAAGAAGAACATGAATGTCCCGCGCCTCTATCAGAAATACATCGGGCACGACGACAATCGCGACTTCTACATGTCCAACCAGGACGAGACGACGAACATGAACAAGCGGATGTACCTCGAATGGTATCCGCAGATCGTCTACAACCATCACCAGACGGGTCCGGCCGGCGCCGTGATGTTCGCGCCGCCGTTCCGCGACCCGGCGAACTACTTCTTCCACCCCGGTATGATCACCGGGCTCGACATGGTGGGCGCCGCGATCAAGGACCGCATGGTGCGCGAGAACAAGCCCGGAGTCGTGGATCGCTCGCTCTCGTCGTACTCCACGTGGTGGAACGGCGGTCTCCGCACCGAGGCGTACTTCCATAACATGATCGGCATCCTCACGGAATCGATCGGCAACCCGACGCCGATGACGATCCCGTTCGTGCCCGCACGCCTGCTGCGGTTCGCCGACGAGGTCCTGCCGCTGCAGCCGCTCCAGGAGTGGCATTTCCGGCAATCCATCGACTATTCGGTCACCGCGAATCGCGCGCTCCTCGACCTGCTGCAGCGGAACCGGGAGACGATGCTGTTCAACACCTGGAAGATGGGTCACGACGAGATCCAGTGGGGCAGCGAGGACAACTGGATCGTGACACCGAAGGTGCTCGCTGACGTCGAGACGAAGGCGGCCGCGGCCGGCGGCGCGGCGGGAGGCGGGCGTGGCGGTCGCGGCGGCGGTGCGCCGGCCGGCGCAGCCGGCGATGTGAACCCCGACGTCGCCGCGCAGTTCGGCGGCGGCAGCGCGCCGGCGGCGCTGTACGCGGAGTTCAGGAAGCCCGAGATGCGCATGCCTCGCGGCTACGTCATCCCGTCGAACCAGCCGGACTTCCTCACCGCCGAGAAGTTCCTCGTGGCGCTGCAGAAGGTCGGCCTCATCGTGCACCGTGCAAGCGCGCAGTTCACGGTGGGCGGAAAGACCTATCCGGCGGGATCATACGTGGTGAAGTCGGCGCAGGCGTTCCGTCCGGACGTGCTCGACATGTTCGAGCCGCAGGACCATCCGAACGACTTCAAGTACCCCGGCGCGCCGCCGACCCGTCCGTACGACAACGCGGGGTGGACGCTCGCGCTGCAGATGGGCGTGAAATTCGACCGCGTTCTCGA
>JADGOA010000095.1 GCA_017883215.1 Thermoanaerobaculia bacterium
TGACAGTGTCACTTCCGCTCCAGCGGCGCCCGCGCCGTTCGCCCGCTCGGGATGAGGTCTTGGTCACCGGGTCGCGAGGTCACGAGGTGGTCGCGGTATTCACCTCGGAACCCGGTACCCGGCCACCCGGTGACCTCGTAACCCCGTGACCCCGCAACCTCGTGACCCGCGCCATAGACGCTCCGCCGCCGGCTCCCGTACTACCCACTGGAGGCCGGCAAAATGCGCTCTCTCTTCACTTTGGCCCTGCTGCTCCTGGTCGCTGCAATTGCGATCGCCGCTCAGGCCGGCCCTGCCGCGGCGGCGGGGGCCTCGTCCCTGGACGCCCGCGGCACTGCCCTGCTGCTGATCAGCGTCCTCGTCATCACAGTCGAAACCGTCCGCCGCATCCCTTGACATGGCGGGGCGCGCCTTTTACCCTCCACGCCCATGAACGCGACTCTCCGGCACTGGTGGTGGTCTCTCCGCTGAACGGGACGCGTCCACGCGCCCCGACGGAAGGGGCGTCACTCGAACCGAACGTTTGTGAACCTCTTCCTGCAAATGGAAGAGGTTTTTTTTTAGTCCTGAGTCCTGAGTGCTGAGTCCTGAGTTGTATCGCGCGAGACGCTCGATCGACTCACGACTATCGCACTCAGGACTCAGGACTCAGGACTCAGGACTTTGAAGCTCTTCATCACGATTCACGAGCCGACCTTCGCCGCGGCGATTGACGCGATCCGCTCGATCGCCGTCGATCACGACGGAGTCGAGTTGCGCGCGGAACACCTCGGCACCATCGATTTCGCCGTGCTCCGCGCCAGCACGCCCAGGCCGCTCATCCTCACGCACCGTGGATCCGTCGTCGGCGAGGCGACGATCGCCGCTGCCCTCGACGCCGGCATCGACCTGGTGGACGTGGAGTGGAGCTCAAAGCTCGACCGCGAGATGCTGGAGCGTTACCGCAGCAGGATCGTTCTCTCGCACCATGATTTCAACGGGATGCCGGAGATCGAGTCGCTGCTCGAGCAGATGCGCGCCTGCGGCTGCGCGCAGACGAAACTCGCCGTCACCCCCTCGACGCTCGCCGGCAATCTGCGGCTGCTGCGCGCGATCGCTCCCGGCGTGAGCGTCATCGGGATGGGGGAGCGGGGCCTCTACTCGCGGATCCTCGCGCCGTTCCGCGGATCCGAGCTCGTCTTTGCCGCGTTGCACGCCTCCCACGCTGCCGCGCCGGGGCAGATCACAGCCGAGCAGGCTCTCGATATCTACGGGACGCGGCGCGACCAGCTTCACGCTACGCATGTCTTTGCCATCGCAGGCGATCCGGCGGGGCATAGTCTCTCGCCGTCGATCCACAACCCTCTGTTCCGCGAAAAGGGGGTCGACGCCGCCTACACGATCGCGTCGTTCGCCGACTTTCGCGAGATCACTGGAGTGCTCGCCACCGGCGAGTTGCGCGGCCTGAGCGTCACGGCACCGTTCAAGCAGCAGGCGTTTGCCTTCGCGGAGAAGCGGGGCCGGCTCGACGAGAACGCCCGCGAGAGCGGCGCGGTCAACACCCTGGTGCGGACGGGCGAGGGCATCGTTGGCGACAACACCGACGTCGACGGGTTTGCCACGATCCTCCGCGAGATCTCCGGGCGCGACCGGAAGTCGGTCGCCGTGATCGGCGCCGGCGGCACGGCGCGGGCCGCTCTCGTGGCGCTGCGGCGCGAATCGATGAACGCGACGATCTACAACCGCACGGTGGAAAGGGCGGCAGAGCTCACAGGCCTCTTCGGCGTTCGCGCTGCCCGCCTCACGGAGCTGAAGCGATTCGATGGCGAAGTGGTGATCAACACGCTTCCGGCGTCGGCGGTGTTCGACGTGTCGCTTCGGCCCGGTATGGTTTACATCGAAGCGGCGTACGGCCACCCTGCGGCATCGGCGCGCGCATCGCGGTTTGCGAAGGACGGCGTCCAGGTCTTCACAGGGCTCGATCTGCTCCGAGCTCAGGCCGTGCGGCAGAACGACATCTTTGTCGAGGCGATCCATTGAACTTCGAAGAGCTCCGAAGCAGTTACGACGTCGTGCCGATCGTCCGCGAGATGACAGCCGACACTCTCACCCCTGTCACTGCATTTGCCGCGCTTTCCGATTCGGGAAGCGCAGCCTTTCTCTTCGAGAGTGTGGAGCGCGGGGAAAATGTCGGCCGCTACTCGTTCGTCGGGTTCGACGCCCGCCGGACACTGCGCTTCGCTCGCGGCGATGCCGGCGCGGCGCAGACGCTGAGGGAGGAGCTTCCTCCGCTGCGCGTCTTCAGCGAAGAGAACCTGCCTCCCTTTTTCGGTGGGGCGGTCGGCTTCTTCGGATACGGCGTGGGCGGTTGGAGCGAGCGCATTCCGGACTCTCGCCACGATGACCTCGCCATCCCGGACGCGACGCTGCTCTTCTTCGACAACGTGGTCGTGTTCGACCACGTCCGCCAGAAGCTGTACGTCGTTGCGAACCTCTTCACGTCCGACCCGAAGGCCTCGGTCGGCTTGGCGAATGAGCGGCTCGACGCGGCTGTCGCCAAGCTGCGCGCCGCCTCCCTCGCGCCGCTGGCGCTCACCGCGTCCGCTGCCCCGACCGATTTTCGAGCGAGCCACGGACGGGAGGAATTCGAGTCGATGATCCGGGCGGCGAAGGAAGAGATCGTCGCCGGCGAGATCTTCCAGATCGTTCTCTCGCAGCGCTGGGATACCGCCTATCCCTCCAGTGATGCCCTGACGCTCTATCGCGTGCTGCGGTCGATCAACCCTTCGCCGTACATGTTCCTGCTGCGCACCGACGAGTGCACTCTCGTCGGAGCGTCGCCCGAGATGCTCGTGCGCGTCACGGGGAATGTCGCCGAAACGCGGCCGATCGCCGGAACGAGGCCGCGCGGCCGCAATCGGGAGGAGGATGCGGAGCTCGAGCAGCAGCTGCTCGCCGACCCGAAAGAGCGCGCCGAGCACCTGATGCTCGTCGACCTCGGCCGCAACGATCTCGGGCGTGTCTGCGCCAGCGGCTCGGTCGAGGTGACGGACTTCTGCTACATCGAGCGCTACAGCCACGTGATCCATCTGGTGACCGACGTTTCGGGGCGGCTGCGCGAGGGTTTCCTGCCGGTGGACGCCTTCCTGTCGTGTTTTCCGGCCGGGACGGTCAGCGGCGCGCCGAAGATCCGCGCCATGGAACTGATCGACCGCTTCGAGAAGACGCGGCGCGGTCCTTACGCGGGGGCCGTGGCGTACATCGGCTTCTCCGGAAATCTCGATTCCTGCATCACCATCCGGACCATCGTGCTGGCGAACGATCGCGCGTACGTTCAGGCGGGGGCAGGGATCGTGTACGACTCCGATCCGTCACGCGAATATGACGAAACGGTGAACAAGTCGGCGGCGTTGCGACAGGCCATCGCGGTGGCGCTGTCGCTGTCGGGGAGCTGTTAGGCGGAGCGCCATCGGCAGCGTGGACTGTTCCCGACCGCCCGGTCGGTTTGTATCGACTGTAAACGGTTAAACGTCACGCACTTGCGCCGTGGTTCCGGAATGGTGCTATCCTTCAGCCTCCTTCGGTAAGGTTCAGAGCAGAGCTTCAGAGGCCCGTGCGGGCACCCACCGCTCGAAGCTTGCCAACAAATCCCCACACCGTCCTGCAACGAATAAGCGTTTATCTAACTGTTTGTGCGACCGGACCGTTAGACGTTTTGACACGCGCCTGAAACGTAATGTTTCACTGAAATGCTGGAGCCGTCATCCGATCGATGCTCGGCGGACCGGCTCAGGCCGCTGCTCCGAACCAGCTCTCGGCCAGCACTCCGCCCTGACGCACGGAGCACCGACTCCCAGTCCGGTTGGTGGCTTCGATCGTGTGGTTGATGCGTAGGAGCCGGGGTCGGCTTGTTCGACTCCCTCCAGTTGACCGCCGGACGAGGATGTCCGGCGGCTGCGGACGAGGATGTCCGCATTCCGGCGGCGGTCGTTAGAAGGTCAACTCCTGCCCTGTCAGTTCCCGGAACGCCTCGATGTACTTCTCCCGCGTCCTGGTCACGACATCCGGCGGGAGCTCGGGAGCGGGTGGAGTCTTGTCCCATCCGGTCGACTCCAGCCAGTCGCGCACGAACTGCTTGTCGTACGACGGTGGGTTCTGGCCGACCGAGTACTGGTCCGCGGGCCAGAAGCGCGAAGAGTCGGGGGTGAGCGCCTCATCAATCCAGATGATGCGGTCATCCAGCACCCCGAACTCGAATTTCGTGTCCGCGATGATGATGCCGCGGGTCCGCGCGTACTCGGCGGCCTGGGAGTAGATCGACAGGGTCAGGTCGCGCAGCTTCGCCGCCACGCCTCCGCCGACCAGCGCCGACATCCGCTCGAAGGAGATGTTCTGGTCGTGGCCGGTCTCCTCCTTCGTGGCGGGGGTGAAGATCGGCTGCGGCAGCCGGCTGGCAGTCTTCAGCCCCGGCTCGAGCGCGATTCCGCAGACCTTTCCGCTCTGCTGGTACTCCTTCAGACCCGACCCGACGAGATACCCGCGCGCCACGCACTCGATCGGGACGACCGTGCACTTCTTCACGATGACGCTGCGACCGCGCAGCTCCGAATGCTTTCTGACGTCAGCCGGAAAGCGCTCGAATTCGGCCTCGACGAGATGGTTCTCGATCTGCCCGAACCGCCGGAACCAGAAGTTGGAGATCTGATTCAGGACCCTTCCCTTGTCGGGGATGCCGGGCGACAGGACGACGTCGAATGCGGAGATGCGGTCTGTGGCCACGAACAGATACGTGTCGCCGAGATCGTAGACGTCGCGCACCTTGCCGCGCTGGGCGAGAGGAAAGGGGAGATTGGTTTCGCCAATTGCGCTGCTCATGGGCGCGATCTTATGACGGGCAGCGGGCGAGGGTATCCAGTTCGAAGACCTGCAGGGACGCGCTGCTGCGCGTCCGTACAGGGCCTACTCGTGCTTCAGCTGCACTTCACCCAACGGAATGGAGTTGGCGCGAATCGCTCGCGCTTCCTCGAGGCCGATCCTCTTGCCGAGCGCCATCGACGCGACGGCCGTCTTCCCGTAGAGGTACTTTGAGGAAGCGAGCAGTGTGGGCGCCTGGTATTCCGGATCGCCGGTGTACCGGTCGAGCGTCGATGCGTACGGGAACACGACAGCCTTGTTCGTCGGATCGTCGACGAAGAATTCGATCGAGCCGTGGTCGACCTGCACCGGCAGACCTCTCTGCATCCACGAATTTGCCGACATCGTGTACGTCGACTGATCTGGTCTGAGCGGCAGCGATTTTCCGTTCGCGTCGTAGACTTTGATCCGGAGCGCCACGGAAGTATCGCTGAGGTTTACGGCTCCGAAGTTCGTTCGCCAGCCGTACTGATCGAGGTTGCGGATGCCGTGCGAGATCGCGCTGACCTGCTCGTGAGTGAAGTCCTGCAGACCGGTGAACGTCCCCGGAATCGTCTGGCCGTACGTTCCGCCGCTCGTCTCAACGTTGATCGTGTTGGAGTTGACGAGGAAGGAGCGCGAGATCATGTCGTTCGTCACGCCAGGGTTGTCTTCGGGAAACGTCGCCACGAGGTAAGCGCCGCGACCGGACAGGCCGAAGATCTCGAACAAAGAGTTGTCCGCGTACCCGACTGCATTCGATGGGACGGTGATGAGCGTCTCGTACCCATGCCCGCCGCCCTCGGGGATGAAGGTCACGGCGACCTTCAGCGTGTAGGTCTGGGGGTTGAAGATGCTCAGCTGCGTCATCCAACGTGAGCTGTACGCGCCCGACGTGTTCGCCGCTGCAGGAATGACGTAGGTGTCGTTGACCTGAGCTGCCAGCGGGAGAGCGAGAGCGGTCAGAGCAAGGGCGGCGAGGATTGAAGTTGAGCGTTTCACGGATGATTCCTTTCGCTACGGCTGTGCTCGCAGAGTGCAGACGAAGTGCCGGGCAGCATGGCCGCCGCCACGCCTGAAATTCGCACGTTTCTCCGAAGAAAACCGCAATTTTGGCCGGTCTCGCGCCGTGTGTTGCCCGCCGCGTCTGTCGTCCGCACGCTACACTACCGTCCATGAATCAGGTCAGCGATCGCATCCGCGACGTCATTCAGTCCGACATCCGCCGCATGTCGCGCGAATGCGAGCGCGTGGGCGGCATCAACCTCGGCCAGGGCATCTGCGATCTCCCCACGATCCGGGAGCTCGTCGACGGCGCGTGCGACGCCATCGCCGAATGGAAGGCGACCTACTCGAAATTCGAAGGGATCGATCTGCTCCGCGATCGCATCGCCAAGAAGATCGAGCGCTTCAACGGCTTTCGTGTCGATCCAGCCACCGACATCGTGGTCACCGTCGGCTCGACGGGCGGCTTCGCCACCGCAGCCATGGCCACGCTGAACGCCGGCGACGAAGTGATCCTCTTCGAGCCCTTCTACGGTTATCACCTGAACACCCTCAGGATTCTCGGCATCGAAACAAAGTTCGTGCCGCTGCACGAGCCCGGCTGGTCGATCGACTTCGAGGAACTGCGGCGCGCATTCACGCCGAAGACTCGGGGGATCGTCATCTGCACGCCGTCCAATCCCTGCGGAAAGATGTTCACGCGCGAGGAGATCGAGGGGATCGGTGCGCTCTGCCGCGAGTTCGGAGCGTGGGCCTACACGGACGAGATCTACGAGTACATCGTGTACGACGGCCGCAAGCACGTGTCGATGGCTTCGGTCGAGTCGTGCCGCGACGTGACGATCACGATCAGCGGGTTCTCGAAGACCTTCTCCGTGACCGGATGGCGCGTCGGCTACGTGACCGCGGACAAGGCGATCGCACGCTCCATCGGGTTGGTCAACGATCTCTTCTACATCTGCGCACCCACGCCGCTGCAATGGGGCATCGCCCGGGCGCTCGAGGTCGCAGACGAGTACTACGAGAAGCTCGCGGCCGATTACGAGAAAAAACGCAACCTCCTCGCTGACGGCCTGCGCGCGGCAGGGTTCGAGCCCTACGTGCCGCAGGGGGCGTACTACATGCTGGCGCGTATCCCCGACGAGTTCGCGAACGACCAGGAGATGGCGAAGGTGCTCCTCGAGCAGGCGCGAGTAGCGGCGATTCCGGGCTCCGCCTTCTACGCCAACGGCGGCGGTGCGCGCATGCTTCGCTTCTGTTTCGCGAAGGACTTCGACGCTCTGGAAGAAGCCTGCCGGAGGATCGCTGCAACGGTGGGGAAGAGCGCAGCGGCGGGGTAGAACGTTTCACCACAGAGGCACAGAGGGCACAGAGAAGAAGAGCGGTGAACGGGGACGAAGCACGACGGCGGCGGCGTGCTGCACGACTGTCGGATCCTCTTCTCTGTGCCCTCTGTGCCTCTGTGGTGAATTCAGACCCGCGTTGAAGCGCTACTTCCGATGAGCCTCGTTCAGATCCGCGAGGATCTCCTCGGCGTGTCTTGTCGTGTCGATCTTTTTGTAGATCTTCCTGATCCTCTGATCGGGACCGATCCAGAAGGTCGTGCGTGCGACGCCCCAGGTGCGGCGGCCGTAGAGATTTTTCTCTTTCCACGCCCCGTACATCTTGACGACGTCGGCGGTCGTGTCCGAGAGCAGCGGGAAATTGAGGTTGTGCTTTCCCTTGAATTTGTTGTGGCTCTCCAGCGAGTCGGTGGAGATGCCGAGGACGACCGCTCCGGTCTTGGTGATGTCGGCCTCGCGATCGCGAAAATTGCAGGCTTCCGCCGTGCAGCCCGGCGTGTCGTCCTTGGGATAGAAGTACAGGATCACGTCCTTTCCCTTGAACTCCTTCAGCATCACGTCCGTCCCGCGCGTGGATGGCAGCCGGAAGTTAGGCGCGAGATCGCCGACTTTCTGTTCGTAGTAATCCTGCATTCTCTTTCCTCCTGGGCATGGGGCATGGGGCATGAGGCCCACTCGTGCCTCATGCCCCGCACCTCATGCCGGCCGCTAATGGACGCCGGTGCCGAACAGGACTTTCTCCGCGACCAGCACTGCATTCAGCGCCGAACTGCGGCGCAGATTATCGCAGACGGCCCACAGCCAGAAGCCGCCGGCGATCGAGGGATCAGGGCGCACCTCGGCGATGAGCACTTCGTCCCTTCCGGCCGCGTCGATGGTCCCGAACTCCTGGTCCCCTTCCGGCAGCGCCAGGGCGGGATTCGCGGCCAGCGCCGCGAGAATCTTCTCGCGGCTCAGCTTGTCGCGCGTCTTCACGAAAAGCGAGAACGTGTGGCCGTGAAAGACCGTCCCCTGTGTCACGAGCATCGCCACCTGCGCGCGCGTACCGGTGAGTGCGCGAATCTGCGAGACGATGAATGTCTCGTTCTTCTCCGGAGCCGGATAGAGGTTGAACGCCAGTTGCCGGTCGAAGATCTGCTTCGGGACTGCGTTGATGTTCAAAACGCTGATGGTCTGCTTCGCCAGCTCCTCCAGCCCTTCCAGCTCGAACACCGAGGCCGGTTGCACCACCGTCGCGGTGCAGATCTCGACGGCACTCACCGTTTCGATCTGGTGGAGGAGGAGAGCGATGGGGATGGCGATCGGGTGCGGTGAGACGATGACCTCGTCCGCTTCGCCGAACTCCTCCAGGTTGATGCCGGCCACGCCGAGTTTCCCATCGGTGATCGAGCTCGGTTGGGAGAGCTCTACGGCGATGAATCCGTCCTCGCCGTGGCGCTCGATCCACTCCTGATTGCCTTCCGGAGGCCCGCAGAAGAAGACGAGATCGAGATCTTCAAGCTCGTCGTCGGATGCGGGAATGACGACCGCGGGCTCGTCGCCGACATCGGTCAGCGCGCCCGCCGATTTTCCCGACGTGTCGAGGAGCGTCACGCGATCGAACGGGAACGATCGGTCGCGGAGGATGATCGTGATCTCGTTGCCGACCAGCGTCAGCGGATTGACGATTCCGAGGCGATATCCCTTTTCGTGTTTCGGGTGTTTCATCGAGCTGCCACTCCTGCGGTGTGATGCGGAGCCGTTTTAGCACACAGCCCCGCGGGGCTGGGACGTCCTCGGCGAATTCAGTGAATCTCGGCAGGTTCGGAGGGCGGCGCGGGCTCGCTGATCAAGCGGCGGCTCGGAAAGGCGATCGACCAGAGCCGCACCAGCGGACCCGAAGCCAGATAGCCGAGCGATCCGAAGAACCAGAACTCGCGCGGCCAGCGGCTGGCGATTCCGGCGATGAGCGCCAGCGCCACGAAGTACATCAGCGAGCGCTCTTTCTGCAGGTTCAAGCCCTTCTGGCTGCGGTACCGGATCGGCGAGACCATGGCGAAGGCGACGGCGATGGTGACGGCGGCGATGGCCACGGCGAAGCGATGATCGGTGACGGGAAGCGCCGCGTAGTTGATCATCGAGGCGATGACCATCGCTCCAGCGGGACTGGGCAGGCCGACGAAATACCGGTGGTCTGTCTTTCCGGTCTGGATGTTGAACCGCGCCAGCCGGAGCGACACGGCCACGAGAAAGAGGAACGCCAGTCCCCCGCCGAGACGATCGAGGGAGTGGAGCCCCCAGGCGTAGACGAGGACGGCGGGCGCGCAGCCGAACGTGACCACGTCGGCCAGAGAGTCGTACTCCTTGCCGAATTCGCTCGTCGCGCCAAGTTGCCTGGCGACCATCCCGTCGAAGGTGTCGAAGATCGCCGCGAAGAGAATGGAAATGCAGGCGGTCTCGAAGAAATCGACCGCCAGCGCCCGCTGGCCTGCGGCGATGGACTCCAGCGCCCGCGTCGCATAGTAAATGGAGCGGAAGCCGAAGTAGAGATTGAGAATCGTGAATGACGTCGGAATGACGTAAACGCCGCGGCGGAGATTCTTCCGTAGATCGGTGCGCTTCATTCAGGAATCTCCGCCAACACGGTAAGGCCCGCCTTCACCTTATCGCGATTCAGCACCTTGATGTCCGCATTCGGCGGAAAAAAGACGTCGACGCGCGAACCGAACTTGATCATGCCGATGCGATCGCCGCGGACGATGTCATCCCCTTCCTTCTTGTCGAACACGATCCTCCGCGCCAGCAAGCCGGCGATCTGCTTGAACGCCACCGTCGCTCCGCGGGCATCCCGGACCACGATCAGATTCTGCTCGTTCTCCGTCGACGATTTCTCCACCATGGCCGCCATGTTCCGGCCGCGGTTGTAGCGGTAGTGAACGATGCGGCCACTCATCGGCGCGCGGTTCACGTGCACGTCGAACACCGACATGAAGATGCTGATCTGCCTGGTCAGCCCCGGCCAGACCTCGCCGTCCGGAACGTCCTTGATCACGACCACAGTGCCGTCGGCAGGGGAGAGGACATCGACGTGACGCTCCGATCCGCGCCGCACCGGATCACGAAAGAAGTTCAGCAGGAAGGCGGCGATCAGTCCAAGAACGATGGCCGCAGCCGTCCACTGCACGAGCAGTGCGACCGCGGCCAGGACGATGAACGGGATGATGAAGATCCATCCCTCGGGGGCGAACCGCACGCGCATGCTGGGGTGATCTCCGGGGCGCGATGTTACGCAAAGTGGCGGGCCGTGGACAAGCCGAACAGGGAGCGGCGAGTGGCGAGTACGGGGCACGCTTGCCTGCGCATCCTGTAGGGGCGCACAGCAGCGCGCCCGCAGCTCTCAACGGGAGAGCGGGCGCACTGCTTGCGCCCCTGCAGCATAACGGGTCATTTCCGCTCCACCGGCGCACGCGCCGTTGACGCGGCTTCTAATGACACGCGCCAAGCCTGTCATCCCGAGCTGCCAAAGCCGCGGAGCGGCGGAGGACAGCGAGGGATCCCCCGCACTCCCGGGCTGGCGGGGGATTCCTCGCCGCGCTCCACCCCTCCGGGGTTCCGCCGGCTC
>JADGOA010000096.1 GCA_017883215.1 Thermoanaerobaculia bacterium
AAGTACGTTGTTTGTTCGTTCGGGCGGCCTGGAAGCCGAACCTGCTTTCCCACGAATGTCACGTCATGGCTTCGTCCTCGCTCTGCATCGTTGAGACTGCGGTCGCATGAAGGCGGTTTTGACTGTTACAGGCCACTAGCCCCCCTCGCGGGCGAGCTATATGCTTTCGACCTTTGTCTCGGAGGAGTCATGACCAATCCCCTCGTTGAACTCACAAAGATGGGCCAGAGCGTCTGGTTCGACCAGATGGAGCGAAAGCTCATCACCACCGGCCGGCTTCGCCAGATGATCGAACAGGACAGCCTTCGTGGGCTGACCTCCAACCCGACCATCTTCGAGAAAGCGATCGGTGGCAGCGACGACTACGACGCGCAGCTCCGCGTGCTGGCCGGGCAGAATCGCAATGCGTCGGAGATCTACGACGCCCTCGTTCTCGAAGACATCGGCAATGCCGCAGACACCTTCCGCCCCGTGTACGACGCCACTCACGGCGAGGACGGATTCGTCAGCATCGAGGTCTCGCCGTTGCTGGCTCGCGACACGAAGGCGACGATCAGCGAAGCCAAGCGGCTGTTCGCGACACTGGACAGGCCGAACGTCATGGTCAAGATTCCGGCGACGCCGGAAGGAATCCCGGCCATCGAAGAAGCACTGGCCGCGGGTGTGAACATCAACATCACCCTGATTTTTTCGAACGACGTTTACCGGCAGGTCATGGAGGCGTATCTCCGAGGCCTGGAGCGGCGCGTCGCGCAGAAGCTCCCGGTCGGTTACCTCGCCTCCGTGGCCAGCTTCTTCGTCAGCCGGATCGACGCGCAGGCCGACAAGCAGATCGAGGCGCGGATCAAACAGACCACTGACGAGAACGAGCGCCGCCAGCTCGAATCGCTGCTCGGCAAAGTGGCGATCTCGAACGCCAAGCTTGCCTATCAGGAGTTCAAGAAGGTTTTCGGAAGCGATCGCTTCCTCCGTCTCCGCGACGCGGGAGCCATGGTTCAGCGGCCGTTGTGGGCTTCCACGGGAACGAAGAACCCCCGGTACAGCGACGTGCTCTACATCGATTCGCTCATCGGTGCGGACACGGTCAACACCGTTCCGCCGGCGACGTACCTCGCATTCAAGGAGCACGGAAAGGTACGAGCCTCACTCGAAGCGAACGTCGACGAGGCCGCGGCGGTTCTCAGCAAATTCTCCGCGCTCGGTTTCAGCCTCGACGAGATCACGCACAAGCTGACCGTCGACGGGGTGAAGTCGTTCGACGATTCCTTCGACTCGCTGATATCGACGATCGAGGCGCGACGCGACGAAGCCCTTCGCGGCCTCAACGATCGCGTCGTCTTCCACCTCGGCAGCCGGCAGCCCTCCGTCGATGAAGCGGTGGCGCGCGTGGAGAAGGAGAAATTCGTCGAGCGCATCTGGAACAAGGATGCGACCCTCTGGAAGAGCGACGAGGCCCACGGGAAAATCATCTCCAACGCTCTCGGGTGGCTCGACGTCGCCGAGCAGATGTGCAGCTACGCCAGCCAGCTGGTGGCGTTCGCCGAGAGCGTCCGCCGCGATTTCGACGCCGTGGTCGTCCTGGGAATGGGCGGCTCCAGCCTCTGCTCGGAGGTGACCAGGCGGCTCTTCGGAAAACGCGACGGATGGCCGGCGCTGAAAGTCCTCGACTCCACCGTCCCAGAGTCCGTGGCGCTGCTCGAGGCCTCGCTCGATCTTTCGCGCACGCTGTTCATCGTGGCCTCCAAGTCCGGCACCACCACCGAGCCGGTGATGTTCCACCGGTACTTCTTCGACCGAGTGAAAAGCGTCAAAGGCGACCGCGCCGGGGAGAACTTCGTCGCCGTCACCGATCCCGACACGCAGCTGGTCAAGGACGCCGAGCGCGACCACTTCCGGCACGTCTTCCTGAACATGGCCGACATCGGCGGCCGCTACTCGGCGCTGTCGTACTTCGGCATGGTGCCGGCCGCTGTCGCCGGCGTCGACGTGGCCACGCTCCTCGACCGCGCTCGCCACGCGGCGCACGTAGCCGCGGTTTCGATCGTGCGAAAGAACCCGGCCGCGATGTTGGGCGCGGTGCTCGGTGCCATGGCGCAGCAGGGGCGCGACAAGCTCACCCTCATTACCCCGCCCCCTCTGGACACGCTCGGCCTGTGGATCGAGCAGCTCATCGCCGAGAGTACCGGGAAGGAAGGAAAGGGAATCGTCCCCATCGCGGGCGAGCCGCCGCTGGATGCGAAGACCTACGGAAACGACCGCCTCTTCGTCTGCGTGCGGATGCAAGGGACCGACGAGACGCAGCGCCTGCGCGAGCTCACCGCCGCGGGCCATCCGGTCGTCGACATCGTTCTGCAGGATCCTCTCGATCTCGGCGAAGTGTTCTTCCTGTGGGAGTTTGCCACCGCCGTTGCCGGCGCCATCCTGGGCATCGATCCGTTCGATCAGCCCAACGTGCAGGAGTCGAAGGACAACACCCGGCGGCTCCTCGAAGAGTACAAGACCAGCGGCAGCATGACCGCAGGCGGCAAGCAGTCGCCGGCCGACGATGCGGATGCGGTCTCGGCTCTGCTCGCTCGGGTGAAGAGCGGCGATTACGTCGCGCTCACCGAATATTTCGCGGAGAACACCGATCGCGACAGGCTCATCGCCCGGATTCGCGAGACGCTCGCACGGGCGCTGCACGTCGCCACCACCACCGGCTACGGGCCGCGCTTCCTTCACTCCACCGGACAGCTTCACAAAGGGGGCGCCGACAACGGTGTCTTCATCCAGCTCACCGGCGGCCCGGACGTCGACGTTCCGATTCCCGGCGAGAAGTTCGGCTTCGGCGTGCTGGTCCGCGCGCAGGCGGTCGGCGATTACCAGTCGCTGGCGGCCCGCAATCGCCGCCTCCTGAGCATCAACCTCGGGAACGACGTCGACCTCGGACTTCAGAAGTTGGCTGAAACGGTGAAGAAGGTCGCAGCAGCGAAGGTGTAGTTGAAGCAGCGAGTAGCGAGTAGGGCGCGGCAGGACGGTTCCCTACTAGCTATTCGCTACTCGCCAACCACGAGGTGCAGCGATGGCGCAGGCTCAGTTCGGGATGATCGGTCTCGGTGTCATGGGCGAGAACCTCGCGCTGAACATCGAGGACCATGGATTCTCGGTAGCGGTGTGGAACCTCGAGGGCGAGTGGGCCGACCGTTTCATCGCCGCCAACCCGGGAAAGAAGCTCGTCGGGACGAAGACGTTCGAGGAGCTCACGCGAGCAATCGAGCGGCCGCGCCGGATCATGATGATGATCAAGGCCGGAGCGCCGGTGGACATGACCATCGACAAAATCGCGCCCTGCCTCGAGCCGGGGGACGTCCTGATCGACGGCGGCAATTCGTATTTCAAGGACACCCAGGAGCGGACCCGGCGGCTGGAGGCGAAGGGGATTCACTTCGTCGGATCGGGAGTGTCGGGCGGCGAAGAGGGAGCGCGGTTCGGCCCGTCGCTGATGCCGGGAGGCTCCGACGAGTCGTGGCAGGCCATCAAGCCGGTGTTCGAGGCCATCGCCGCACGCAGCGACTCGGGGCCGTGCGTGACACACGTGGGGACCGACGGCGCCGGGCACTACGTGAAGATGGTGCACAACGGCATCGAGTACGGCGACATGCAGCTGATCGCGGAGGCGTACGAGATGCTGCGGCGGGGCCTCGGGGCCACTGCGGAGGATCTGGCGTCGATCTTCGAGGAATGGAATCGCGGCCCTCTGGAGTCGTATCTCATCGAGATCACCGCGCACATTTTCCGCGTCAAGGATCCGACGAGCGGCGCGCCGCTCGTCGACAAGGTCCTCGACAAGGCAGGGCAGAAGGGAACGGGGAAATGGACCGCGCAGGTGGCGCTCGATCTCGCTGTGCCGGTACCTACAATTGCGGCGGCCATCGACGCGCGCGTGTTGTCGTCGATGAAGGAAGAGCGCGTGGCCGCCTCCGGCGTGCTGCGCGGGCCCGGAACGGTGCAGAAACCCGGCGATCGCAAGCAGTTCGTCGCTGATGTACACGACGCGCTGTACGCGTCCAAGATCTGTTCGTATGCTCAGGGCATGGCGCTGATCCAGGCCGGCTCGCGCGAATGGAGCTGGAAGATCGACATGCGCGAGATGGCCAGGATCTGGAAGGCCGGCTGCATCATCCGGGCGCGCTTCCTCGACTCGATCATGCGGGCCTACGAGCGCAGGCCGGAGCTGCCGAACCTTCTGCTCGACGACGAGTTCGCGCAGCACGTCACCACATCGCAGGCCGCATGGCGCCGCGCCGTCTCGTTCGCCCAGTCGAACGGCGTCGCTGTTCCGGCCATGTCAGGAAGCCTCGCCTACTTCGACGCCTACCGCACTGCCGACCTTCCGCAGAACCTCACCCAGGCCCAGCGGGACTACTTCGGCTCGCACACGTACCAGCGGAACGACCAGGGCCCGGACGCGAAGTTCGTGCACACGGACTGGGCGCATACGTAGGGCACGGCTGCGCCGTGCCGAACTCCCGTGGGTGGGCGGCGCCAGGTTCCCCCACCCTCGAAGGTTCGGCACGGCGCAGCCGTGCCCTACGGCAGATTGATCTCGCGGCGGCCGCTCACAGTTGCGGTCTGAACATCTCCGCGAACTTCTCTTTGAGCCGCTCGATGCCCGAGCGCTTGAACCATTTGCGAAGGGTGATCTCTCGGGAGCGGGCCAAATCCTCGAAGAACATGGTCTCCATCTGGGCGGCGGTGCGCTCGTCGTAGACGTTCACGTTCACTTCGTCGTTGAGGCGGAAGCTGCGGTCGTCGAAGTTCGACGATCCGATCGTGGTCCAGATACCGTCCACGACCATCGTCTTCGCATGCATCATCGACGGCTGATATTCGAAGATTCGGATGCCGTGGCGCAGCAGCCTCTCGTAGTGAAATCGCGACGCCTGGCGGACGAAGGGAAGGTCGGTGTACTCGCCGGGCACGATCACGCGCACGTCGACGCCGCGGCGGATCGCTCCTTCCAGCGCGCGGATCGTGTCCCGGTCAGGGACGAAGTAGGCGTTGCTGATGTAAATCGACTTCGCGGCGCTGACGATGGAGATGGTGTACAGCAGCTTCACGGCGGAGCTGCCTTCGGACGGCGATGACTTGATGACCTGAGCCATGTAGTCGCCGCAAACGTCGGCCGGCGGGAAGTAGTCGAGCCCGGTGAGCAGCTCGCCGCGGCTCTTGATCCAGTTGTCCATGAACGCGAACTGCATCTGCGTGACTACCGGTCCCTCGATGCGGACCATCGTGTCGCGCCAGTGATCGCTGGTGTCGGCGTCGCCGAGCCAGTTGTCGGCGATTCCGACTCCTCCCGAGAAGCCGACGAGCCCGTCGACGATCAGAAGCTTGCGATGCGTGCGGTGGTTGAACCGCGAGAGCGTGTACCAGCGCAGCGGGTGATACCACTCGAGGTCCACGCCGTTCTTCTGCAGGAAATGGATCAGCTGCGGCGACATCGCGGAGGAGCCGACGGAATCGAGGATCACCTTCACCTGCACGCCCGCCCTGGCCCTCTCCGCCAGCGCCTCGGCGAAGGTTCTGCCGATCTGGCCGTCCCAGTAGATGTAGAACTCCAGGTTGATCGTCCGCCGCGCCGCTTTGATCGCCGTCAGCATGGAGGGGAAGATCTGCACGCCGTTCTTCAGGACCTCCACGCAGTTTCCTTCCGGCAGCGGAGACCCCGTCAGCGCGTGCATGGTCTGCAGAAAGGCCTGGTCGCGCACGCCGAACTGGTGCTTCATGTGGTAGCGCATCGGCCGCCGCCGCCGCACGATCGGCAGGCGGGCGCGATGCGGATACCGCGGCGCTTTGTTCAGGCGGAAGATCACAGCCGTTTTCCAGCGATCCAGATCGCCGCCCAGATCATGGCACCGATGATCGCCACTCCGAGGACGAGGACGACGGCGACGATTCCCGCGCCCAGCCACACCATCTGTCCGAAGGAGCGGGGAGGGCGCCGGCGATTACGGTGCAACAACAGGATCTGCAGGTTCATGACGTTTTCTTCGAAAAGAAAGTCGAAGAAATCGCCGATGAGCGGAATGGCGCCGAGGCCGACGTCGAGAAGGATGTTGAACATCATGCGCGTCAGCTTCAGCACCGGCACGCGGTGGCGCACGGCGCTGATGACGATCCACGCCGACATCAGCCCGCCGATGATGTCCCCCACGCCGGGAATGAGGCCGACGGCCGCGTCGATGCCGACGCGTCGCCGCGTTCCGGGAACGGCGATGGCTTCGTCCATCAGGTAGGCGAAACGGCGTAAAGCCACCAGGTCGGCTGGAAGGGCCGAATCGGGCTCAATGACCTCTGGAACGATCGCTTTTGCTTTTCCCATGCTCCGGTACCGGAGTCTCTGGCGAAGATCGTGCCGTTCTGTCCGGTTGGCCAGGAACGTCTGCCGAGCCGCAGGGCGCGGCTGCGCCGTGCCGAATCCTCGTGGCTGGGGGAATGCAGCAGCCGCCCCACGGGAGTTCGGCACAGCGCAGCCGTGCCCTGCGGCGAGAATCTTGCGTTTATAGTTGCCTCGAATGACCGAAGATCCGCGCGAGCCGGCGGTGGCCGAGCGCCCGAGTATGCTCCATCGGCTCGTCGCCGTTCGGAACATCGTCTGGTCCTGGCTGACCGATCCCGCAGTCCTGGTGTATCGCCGTGAAGCGACGGGCCGTCATCGGCCGCGTGTCATGACGGTGGAGTTCTTTCTCTTCGTCCGCGAGGTGGCGCGCGAGTTCTACAACATCGAGGGCACCTCGCGCGCGGCCTCGCTGGCCTACACGACGCTCCTCTCCCTGATCCCGCTGCTGGTCGCCTTCACCCAGGTCCTGCATCGCTACTTCAAGACCCTCTTCCCCGATTCTCAGACGCAGATCGACAACGTCCTCAACGTCGTCATCCCGTACCAGTCGCCGCAGCTGACCTATCACATCGCCCGTTTCGCCGAGAACGCCGCCGCCGCTTCCACGTTGGGCGCCATCATCTTCATGGTCATTGCCTTCCGGCTGTTTCTTGCGGTCGAGGCGACCGTGAATCAGATCTGGAAGGTGCGCAGCATCCGCGCGTACAGGCAGAAGATCATGGCCTTCACCATGCTCTTCTTCTGGGGCCCCCTGCTCATGGGTCTGTCGTTCACGACCACGGGGATGCTCGAGCACAACCGCTATCTGCGGATACTGTTCAAGAACGACCTGATCTTCCGAGTGGCCCCGATCGTCATTCTCTTCATCGCTTTCACGATGCTGTTCTGGCTCGTCCCGTCCACGCGGGTGTTCGTCCGCTCCGCCGCGGTCGGCGCCTTCGTCACCACCCTGCTCTTCACCCTGGTGCGCTTCGGTTTCGGTATCTATGCGGATTACCTGTTCAAGGGCCGATTCAACCTGATCTACGGCACGGTAGGACTGGCCATCATCTTTCTCATCGCCATCGAGATCATGTGGGTGGTCATCCTGCTGGGCGTGGAGATCAGCTACGTCTTCCAGAATCTCTACGGTGTTCTCCGCGCCTCCGAGAACCAGATCGAAGACGACCCACGCTATGACGTGTTCTTCGCGATACGCGCGCTGATCGAGATTGCGCGGCGATTCGACCAGCGCGGGGACATTTCCTCCTCCTATCGTCTGGCCGAGCAGTTCGGAACCACCGATTCCCAGATGGACAGGATTCTGCGGCGCCTCGAGGAATCGAAGTTCGTCAAGCAGGTCGGTGGCGAGTACCCGGGCTTTCTCCCCGCGTGCGACCCCGATCGGATGACGGTCGAGGAGGTCGTGCTGGAGGTGGAGGGGGGGCGCCGGGCCATCCCCGATCTCGCTCCGGACGACGATGTACGGCGCGTGATCGGCGACATCATCGACCGCGTCAACGCCTGCACGGCCGACGCGTTGAACCACATGAGCATCGGCCAGCTGGCGCGCGATCTCGACGCGGCGCACACACCGCCGCGCATCGAGGATTTCAAACGGACGTAGGCAGCCCCCGCTTCATCCGCAGAGCTCGAAGGCCGCGGATGCGCCGGAGCGTCTCGTACGCCGCCGTCGTCACCGCCACCCAGAGCAACCCGCAGGCGATGCCGGCGCTCACATCCGAGATCCAGTGCACGCCGAGGTAGACGCGCGAGAGGGCCACGGAAAGGATCATCGTCGCCGCGAAGGAGACCGCGGCGGCGCGCTCCCACCATTGAGGCAAGGTGCGGAAGGCGAGGTAGCTGAGCGCCGCGAAGACGACCGTCGTTCCCATGGCGTGGCCGCTCGGGAAGGAGTAGCCGGAGGCGTGCATCAACTGCTGGGCTACTTCGGGACGGGCCCGGGCGAAAAAACGTTTGAGCTCGGCGTCGAGGAGGACCGCGCCGCCCGCCGTGACGGCGAGATAGGCGAGCCATCGGAATCGCCTCTTCCATCCCAGAGCCACGCCGATAGGGAGGAGCAGCACGGAGAGTCCCATCGGACCGCCGACGGTCGACATCGCATCGAAGAACGACGTCGCGCCGGAGTTGCGTTGATCGACCGCCCAGTCGTGGACGAGGACGTCGATGGCCTGCAGTGCGGGGCTACGCTCGTGGACGAGCTCGGCCAGGTCGAGGAAGCCGTCGCCCGTCATCAGGGCGAGGATCGCGCCGACCACCAGGATGACCGCCACCGGTAGGTAGTCGCGGAACGGGCCGGTCACTTTCACGAAACGCTGGACCAGGCCAAAGCGCATCGACGTCGCCGCGGCGTGGTTGGCGAGCGAGCGGATCGCCCCCCACAGCGGCGGCAGTGCCACCGTCAGGATTCCCCAGAGGAGAAGGAAGACAACGATGAAGATTGCGAACAACACGAGCCAGCGCCCAACCAGTTGCTCAGTTACTCAGTTACTCGGTTACTCAGTTACTCAGTTGCCCAGTTACTCAGTTGCCCGGTTGCCCAGTTGCTCACGTGCTGAGTTGGTGAGAGGCAGCGGGACGATCATCAACTGAGTAACTCAGCAACTGAGTAACTGGGCGGGTGGCCGGTCAGAATCCGCCCGACATGTACTTCCACTGCACGATCTTTTCGTTGATCTCCCGCAGGCGGCGGCTGATCATCCGGCAGAGGAGGTTGAGGAACTGCAGCGAGGCGTGCGGATCCATCGACAGGATCTCGTTCAGCGTGGCGCGGTCGATGGACAGGACCGTGGCGTCGGTCTCGTGCGCCTTGGCGTCGGCTGACCGCGGCTTGTCATCGATCAAGGCCATCTCGCCGAAAAAGTCTCCCCGGTCGAGCACCGCCAGCGCTTCTTCGCCCACACCGGGGATGAACTTGGAAATGCGAACCCGGCCGTCCAGGACGATGTAGAGCTTGTCGCCCTTCTCTCCCTCGCGGAACATCGTCGACCCTTCGCGGAAGCGCTCTTCGGTCGAGAATGTGGCCAGCAGCTTCATTTCCGCCGCGGAGAGGCCGCGCTCCTTGAACAGGTCCACCTTGTCTTCCGACTTGACGGTGACCTGCTGCATCTCGCGTTTTCCATCGACGCGCTTGCGGCCGCCGCCCCTCTTGGCGTCCTCCTGGAAGAAGAGCTTCAGCTGCTCGTTGGCGTCGCGGACCTTTTCGGTGAGCGATCGCCAGAACGCCCAATGCAGGCCGACGGCGATTTCCTTGTCCTCGTCCATCATCTGATCGAGGGCGCTGAAGGAAAACGCGTAGCAGGCGGAGGGCTCGACCGCCAGGGCATCGCTGGAGCGGTGGGTGCGGTCGATGAAGTTCATCTCTCCGAAAATCTGGTCTGTGCCGAACACACCGAGAATCTGCGGTCCGAACGGTGTCTCCTTGCGCACTTCGATCCGGCCGTCCTTGACGACGTAGAAGTCCATGGAGCGGTCTTCTTCGTGGAAGACGTAGTCGTTGGGGCGATAGTCGTCGACGCGCACGAAACGGGAGAGGCGGAAGATCTGCTCGTCTTTCATGTGGTGGAAGACTTCGAGCTTCCGCAGCTCGGACGAGATCTGGACGAGGTTCTCGCGCTTCTTCTCGTCGCGCGTGATCTTCTGGACGATCTTCTTCAGCTCCTTGCGCATGTCGACGCCGAAAAGATTTTCTTTGCGGAGCTCGAGCCGCTCGGTGTGCAGCTGGAGTTGCTCGACGCGGTGCCTGATCTGGGCGTTGAGGTCCTTCGGATCGATGTCGTTGATGCGCTTGAGGGTGTTGATCATCCTGCGCACGGGCTCGATGGTCTCGCCCTTCTGGTCTGTAGCCAGAAGGAAGGCGTCGATGAAGTCGTGCAGCGCGCCGTCGAAGTTCTTCAGCTCGAACTCGATGCGGCCGGAGATCTCGGCCAGGCCGCGGTCGAAGGGGTTGAGCTGTCGGGCCTTGACGATTTCCTCATGCGCCGCGTCCCACTCGCCCTGCGAGTAGTAGAGGCGGGCCAGGATCTCGTAAGGGCGATAGTTGTTCGCCGTCTTCAGCTTGGCGATCTCGAGCAGCTCGATCGCTTTCGAGGTCTGGTCCTTGGCCATGTAGTACTGCGCCAGGCCCACGTACTGCGACGAGTCGACCTCGTCGCGCGCCCGCTCGGCCATCATTTCCTGCCGCACCGTGGCGTATCTCGATTCCTCGGCCACGCGCTTGAGATCGTGAACGCGCGCGAGATTGATGCGGATCGACACCGATCCGGGCTTGAGCTTCTCCGCCATCTCGTACAGGTGGATGGACTCGTCGTACATCCCCTGGTCCCCGTAACGCCTGGCCAGCACGAGAAGATCGTCGGCTTCGATCGGAATCGAAGCTTCCGCTGCGAGGGTACGGAACCGCGGACGCGGTGCGAGCGGCTGCTCGGCCATG
>JADGOA010000451.1 GCA_017883215.1 Thermoanaerobaculia bacterium
TGATTGTTCTTGGATGCACGAGAAGGGATTGGAAAGTGCGGGACTTCTTGATCCGGTCGCGTGGCTGTCTGGTTATATGTCCACACGAGTCGCCTAACGCCAGCTTCTGCCGCGAGCGGACCGACGGATGCTGCTCCGCGCGCCGATCTGAGGTCCGCTCGGCAGCAGCAAGCATAGTTAGGCCCGCGCGATGGACATCTGAACCCGATGGCCACAGTTTGAACGGATCTCTTGCTGGCAGCGAGCGCCGGAGGATCCGCAGTGAGAATCACGGCAACGATTTTGTGTGCCCTTCTTGCGTTCAATTCAGTGAGCGCGCAGGGGAGCATTGTCGGCACGGTCTACGACTCGCTGCGAACGCACGCGCCGCTGGCAAACGCGACGGTCGTCCTCGTCGAGCGCTCGCGCTACGCGACCACCGACGCACGCGGCCATTTCCAAATCGACAGCGTGCCTGACGGCCACTACACACTCGGCATCCTGCACGCGGTGCTCGATTCGTTCGATCTACAACTGCCGGCCGTGCCGGTGGATGTCGCCGGCGGTCGCTCTGTCGCCGTTGCGCTGTCGACGCCAAGTCAGGCGACGGCATACTCACGAATTTGCCCCGGACCGCACGATACCGACACCGGCGTCATCATCGGTCGCGTCCGTGACGTCGACGATCGTTCTCCTCTGGCCAACGCAACGGTCAGGACGGAATGGACGGAACTCACCGTCACGCCAGGTCATATCGAACGGGGCCGCGCGCGGGACGCAGCGCGGACCAGTCGTGATGGATCATACCTGGTCTGCGGGGTGCCGACGCGGACGCCGATCGACGTCGATGTGGAATACGATGACTTCGTCGCCGGGCCGTCGCCTCTGCTCTTGGGAGATCGCCTGATCGCCCGTGTCGACCTCGCGCTGAGTCTTCAGGACAGCGCCGCGCGCGCCGACGCGCTCGGCGACTCATCCAGCGTTGCGCTCGGAGCAGCCGGCACCGCGTCGCTGCGAGGGACCGTGCTCGGCGCCGATGGTCGAGTAATGCGCGATGCGCTGGTGAGTGTGCTCGGCACCCAACGGTCGGGCCGCACAGACGCGGCGGGCGCGTTCACGCTCGATCGCATTCCGGCCGGTACGCGAACAGTCGAGGTACGATCGATCGGATGGGAGCCGATGACCGTCGCCATGGACTTCTCGACGAACGCGGCGCGCGACACTTCGCTGTCAATCGGTCGGCAGGCGCAAGCGCTGGCACAGGTCGACGTCACCAGAACGGCCGTTCTCCCATCGTGGATGGAGCGCAGCGGTTTCGAAATACGAAGGCAACAGGGAATGGGAGCCTTCATGACGGAGCAGGACATCAAGAAGCACACCTTCCCCGATCTCATCGAGGTGCTGAGGGGCCTCAGGGGTCTACACGTCACCTACACAGCGGCAGGCCCGTTCCCATTTCTTATCGGAATCAGCGACTTCAATCAGGTGCGCTGCATACCGAACGTATACATCGATGGCGTAGTATTCCCGATCTCCATGCCAGGCATTCGTGGACCTACGCCGGACTACGAGTCGTTTAAGGAACTGAGGGGCATTTTGTTCCCCGAAGCGATCAAGGGCATCGAGGTCTACTCCAATCCCGGCACGATCCCGGCGCAATACGACATGACCTCCTCGACGGGTTGTGGTTCGATCGTAATCTGGACGCGCTAGGCGGCAGTGATCGTGACGCTCCGAAGGCCGACGATTGCGGTGTTGCTTCTCTCGAGTCTTGCTTCGGCTCTCGCTGCCCAGAACCTCCGCGGCGCCGTACGCGATAGCGTCAGCCATCAACCGATCGCAGGCGCCGTCGTCATGCTGCTGGATTCGACGGGCGCGCTGCTCGGACGGAATATCACGAACGAACGTGGGCGGTACAGTGTCGCCTACGCCCGCGTCGCGCGCTTGATGCGCGTGGTACGCATCGGATTTCTGCCGCGCGAACTCCGGGTTCGAGATTCGGAGGCTGCCGATCAGTCGATCGACGTAGTAATGGTTCCGTTCAGCGCCGCACTCGCGGCGGTCCGCATCGCCGACAGGTCAAGCTGTCCGCAGCGCGGCGATCGTGCGAGAACACTCGCGCTCTGGGAGCAGGCCCGTGCTGGCTTGCTGAGCACGATCGTGGCGCGTGAGATGAATCCGATGTCCGTCCATCGACTCGCATTCCAGCGCACGCTGGATGGTCACAGCGACCGTATTTCCCGGTTCGTCGTCACTGCCGACTCCAGCACCTCTAGCACGAAGTCTTTCAACGCCGTTCGTTCCGCTCGGGATTTTGTCACGTCGGGCTCCTCGGTCGACAGCGGCGGTACACGCTTCATGTTTGGACCGGACGCGGACGTTCTTCTCGACGACTCGTTTGCACTTGGCTATTGCTTTCGTCTCGCGCCGCCCTCAAAGAATCGCCCGCGCCAAATCGGACTCGCGTTCTCTCCGTCCGACCCTCGCCCAAGTCGAATGGATATCGACGGGACGCTGTGGCTCGACACAGCCGCGCGAGCGCTCCGCGATATCGAGTTTCAATACATCGGAACTCCTCCACGATGGGGCGACTTTCACCCCGGAGGTTCGGTCTCCTTTCATGAGATGAACAACGGTGTTGTTTTTGTCGACCACTGGTATCTCCGCCGAGTGGATGCGACGCAGACCTCGGTTCTTGACCAAAGGGGTACTTATGGCACGACCCGTACCTCGATGTTCGTAACGGAAAATGGCGGCGAACTGGCTCACGTGGTCTGGCCGGATGGTCAAGCATGGAACGCCTCACTCGGCTCGCTTCGCATCCAAACGGTCACGCCTTCAGGCCAGCCCGC
>JADGOA010000452.1 GCA_017883215.1 Thermoanaerobaculia bacterium
CAGACCACGTCGGCACCCGCGCGAACAGCTTGCTCGATGACGGGCTTCAAGCATCGCCCAAGGGGCCGGGCCAGGTGCCGGCTTCCGCCATGTTTGAAGCGCACAATGGCCTGGGTGAGCGAGCCACCGTAAGCGAACGCCGCCAACGCTCGTGCGAAGGGAAACGGCTTGCGGGATGGCGACGGGGATAGTCGTACTCGCGGCCGTGCTTGATCTCTGGTTTCTGGTCCACGCATCGCGCGAGCGCCTGTCCGTCCAGGACGGCCTCATGCAAAACGTCGATGCTGCGACTTTGCCGGGCGACCAGGTATGGGACGCTACCGGATTCGCGCTCCGGCGCGAGCCGGCGTATCGCTACTGGTTTCTTCCGCTGGGTGTACGTCTACTGGTCGCGAGCGGGGAAATCCCGCCATATACGCCCGCCCAGATGGCGGCCTCGCCGCCGGCCGCGGTGATCGTCGATGTCCGGATGTTTTCGGTCTTCCGCGAGTGGCCGTCGACGAGACGGGCGGTTGTCCAGCATTACGTCCCCCGATGGCGGAATGTCTGGCTGCCGGGCGCCAGCGGAGTCATAGCGCCGCGCGCCGTAGCAGCAATCGACATCTGGCGGAGCGGCGACTACCGTCTGGAGGCCGGCGCTGCACTTCTGCGCCACCCATGGTTTCATGACCCGGTGGCGTGCGCGGCAGCGACCGGGCCGGCAGCGGTGACGCTCATGATCGACGTCAGTGCGCCAGCAGTGCAGAGCGGAATCGACGCGCAGCGCAGCGGTGTTCGACTCGACCCGCGGACACCATGGAGACTTCGCGGCGGCGATCGCGTCTATATCCGCAACTCCTCGGCTGACCCTGTCGGTTTCTTTCTCGCGCCAGCGAGTGCGAAACGGCTGTTCGAGCCGCCGCCGGGAGGCGCTCCTCTCGCGGATCCGCTGTTCGAGCTTCGCTGACCGTGCTACTTCTCCTCGTGGTACTCCTCTTCGGTGTTGATGTCCCAGATGTTCGACTTGTCGGCGCGGCCTAACACGATGTTGTCGACTGAGACCATGGCAGTGAGCATGGAGTGGTCCTGGTTGTTGTAGCGATGCATGCCGTTGCGGCCGACGAGGAAAAGGTTCGGAATGCGATCGAGGAAGTCGCGGATGCGGTCGAACCGGTTGTAAGTTCCGAAATATGCGGGGTAGGTCTTGGGCATCCTTATGACGACGCCGTCCAGGACGTCTGCTGCGTTCGCGAGCCCGATCCGTTCGAGCTCCTCGGTTGCAAGCTGGACGAGGTCGGCGTCGGGCGAGTTCCAGATCGGCTCGGACTGATAACAGAAGTACTCGAGCCCGATCCAGACCTTCGATTTGTCCGCGACCAGGTACGGGCTCCAGTTGTTGAATATCTGCATCCGGCCGACGAGCACGTCCGGCTCCTGAATGTAGATCCAGTTGTCACGAATGAGACCTCCGCCGGGCTCCTCGACCTTCAGCTTCGACAGTAGTAGTCCAACCGTGATGAAGTCGCGGTATTGCAGGCCGCGCGCGATCTGCGCGACATCCGCTGGCACGGGGAAGTCGAGGATTTCGAGCAGCTTCTGCACGGGCATCGACGAAAAGACGTAATCGCCGGCGATTTCCCGCTCGCTCCCGTCATCGGAAACGATGCGTACGGCGCGCAACGATCCATCGGGATTCGTGAGCACCTCAGTCACATTCGTGCGGAGCAGGACTTCCCCGCCACGCTCGCGAATCCGGTCCGCCACCTCTTCCCACATCTGGCCCGGCCCGAGCTTCGGATACAGGAACTGTTCGATGAGGGAAGTTTCGGTGCCGTGTTGCGCGATATCCGAGCGCCTCGAGAAAAGCTTCGTCACGAAATGCGTGATCGCCTTCGCGATGGAGAGCCCCTTCACCCGCTGCGAGCCCCACTCAGCGCTGATCTCGTTGCATGGCACTCCCCACACTTTCTCGGTGTACGACTTGAAGAAGGTGAGATAGAGCTCGCGGCCGAAGCGGTTGATGAAGAACTCCTCGAGGTTGCGCTCCGGTCTGATCGGGAAAACCATGCTGCGCAGATACGAGAACCCTATGCGGATCGACCGGACCACCCCGAGCTTTCCCAGAGTCTCGGGCGAGAGGCTGATCGGATAATCGAAGAAACGACGGCTGAAGTAGATCCTCGAGCGACGGCTGCGCAGAAGCATGACGCGATCGGTCGTCTCCGGATCAGGTGCGGCGGCGACACCGTCGACGGTGGTCGTGCGCCGCTGATAGGTGATCTGCTGCTTTCCTTCGATCCGCTGAAGCGGCAGGATCTCGAGCCAGCGGTTCATCACCCGCTGTGACTTCGAGAAGAACCGATGGCCGCCGATGTCGATGCGGTTGCCTTTGTAGTTGACGGTTCTCGAAATCCCGCCGAGGAGGTCGGTCGATTCGAAGACGATCGGCTTGATTCCGGTGCGCTCGAGCAGGTCATATGCGGCAGTCAGACCTGCAGGCCCGCCGCCGATGATCAGGGCTGTTCCGGTACGGCTCTTGTCGGTCGGGAACTCCGAATCCAAATCAGCTCCTGTGCTCAGTCGCGTTGAGGGTGCGCGTCCGCGCGCTGAGCGACGTCGCTCGTTCGTGAAGTGCGGCCGAATGATAGCGAATGTCTGTGCGCCAGGGCCGGCGGGCCTGTTCGTGAGTACAGGAGAAAAGTTTCCTGCTGAGTGACTCGTGTCTTCCAGAAGACGGCCTTCGAATTGCTGCACAAGCCGGTACTCGGGATGGCTGAGGAACCAGCGCACACAGCTCACGTCTGGAGGAAATTTCACGCTCACCATGACGAAATCGGGCCGCTGGGCGATTT
>JADGOA010000097.1 GCA_017883215.1 Thermoanaerobaculia bacterium
TCGGCACGGCGCAGCCGTGCCCTACGGTGGTTGCCCAGACAGCGTTCTCCGGTGCCTTTGCCAGCTCTGCCCACCCAGCGCGACGCGCGCTACCGCTCGTCGTTCACAACAAAACCCGGCCGGATCTCCTCGACCAATTTCGCGAACCGCATCGAGATCCCCTTCGTCACCACGATCTGCTTGAGGTAATTCAGCGAGGTGATCGCGGCGGGGATGCCGGACATGGCCGTGGGAATCGAGGCCAGGCGGCCGGCGAGCTGGATGGTCTTGTCGAACGCCGTGTAGTCGGTCGAGCGGAGGTCGTTGCGGGCCTCGCTGTTGTAGGCAATCGTCAGCAGGTAGATGTCGGCGACCAGCTCGCGGAAACGCATCTCCGATCCCCACGCGAAGCAGTCGCCGCGGCGGACGCTCTCGATGAACTCCGCCGGCGTGTCGCCTTTGCCGACGGTGTGCACCTTGGCCACGTGCTTGAGCGTGTGCGCGTCGGAGCCGCCGATCATCGACACCGTCCGTCCATGCTCCTCGCGGACGTGCGTGACGAGCTGCTGGACCATCCGGTTGTGAAAGGAGGCCATGGCCCCGTTCAGCACTTCGAAGATGTCGAACATCTCCAGCAGCTCGCTGATGTAGCGGCCGGCCACGTTCTTCATGCGGTAGTTCTGAAAGAGGTGATTGATCCCGAAGACCAGCCGCTGCCCCTTCATGTAGGGGACGAGCTCGCGGATGTTGCGTCTCAGCCGCTGGATCTCGCGGTGCTGCGCTTCGTCGAGGCCCCACACGCCGACGTGGATGCGCTGCCCGGTTTCGGGGAAATAGCTCTCCACTTCCTCACCGATGAAGAAATCGGTCATGTCGGGAAACTTGTTGAGGAGGTAGAGTGCGCCCTCAATCGAGTCGTGATCGGTGAGGGTGACGAACGACATCCCTCGCTCTTTGGCGATGCGATAGACGTCTTCAGGAGCGTTGTAGCAGTCGCGGGTGTTGGCCCGCCTGAAATATTTGAAAACGGAGAAGCGGCTGTGGCAGTGCAGATCTGCTCGCCTGAGGCTCGCTTCGGACATGACGTCCGCGGTCTCCGTCTCGGTCATTGAATTGAGGGTTCGCCCCCGGAGTGATTGTTCCACCTCAAGGCATTTTCTACAATTCGCGTGCCCGCGTGGTTGAGCTTCGGAGCATGAACGAAGAACCACGGAGCACCGGCTCTGAGCCGGTTCAGTCGTCGAAAACCGACCGGCTGAGAGCGGCTGCTCCGTCGTCCGGCAGCGTGTGATGAAGAGCGGGTGTGAAATCCGCTTGTGTATTCGACGATCCCGATCTCGCTGGATCAACTGATGGCCCAATCGAACCGTAATAAGCCGCCCACTCCCTCGGACTGGCTCGACGTCGAAGTGCCGAGGCGGCTGCCCGTCATCCCGCTCGTCTCCTCGGTGCTCTTCCCGGGCGGCGTTCTGTCGCTGCAGGTCGGGATCGATCGCAACGTCCGCCTGCTGAAGAGCCTCCCCGACGATCAGAACCTCGTCGCCGCCTTCTGCCAGAAGGGGGGCGACAAGGAGAATCCCCGCCCGGAGGACCTCTCCGGCATCGGCGTCCTGGCGGCCATCGTGCAGCGGTTGCCGCTCTCCTCCGATAGATATCAATTGTTTCTGCAGGGGCGCCAGCGGGTGGAGCTCGTGCAGATGCTGCAGAGCGAGCCCTACTTCGAAGCCCAGCTGCGCGAAGTGGTCCCCCGCCCCATCCCCAGGAGCGTCAAGACCGAGCCGCTGATGAACAAGGCCCTGTCGCTCTTCGAGAAACTGGTGGAGAGCGACTCCAAGTACTCGAACGAGCTCCTCAACATCATCCGCATGAACATGAACGAAGGGCCGGACACGTTTGCCGACCTTCTTTCCTCGTTCGTCAACTTTCCGCTCGAAGAGAAGCAGCTCCTGCTGGAGACCGTGAATCCGATCGAGCGCATCGAGCTGCTGATCGACGGGATCCAGCGCGACCTCGGGAAAGCCAACGTCGACCGCGAGCTGCAGCGCCAGATTCAGACCTCCATCGACCGGCGCGATCGCGACAACTACCTCCGCGAGCAGCTGCGCATCATCCAGGACGAGCTCGGCGATACCAGCGGCACCGAACGCGAAGCCGACAGCTATCGCGATCGCATCGAGGGCCTGCCGCTCTCCGACGATTACAAGCAGCAGCTCCGCCGCGAAGTCACTCGCCTCACGCAGCTCTCGCCCTCGTCGTCCGACTACGCGGTTCTGAAAGGACACCTCGACACCGTTTTCCAGGTCCCCTGGAGCGAGAAGACCGAGGACCAGCTGGATCTGAAGAGAGCGGAGAAGATCCTCGACGAGCGGCACCACGCGCTGGAGAAGGTCAAGGAGCGGGTGCTCGAGTTCCTGGCCGTCCTCAAGCTCAAGGGCGATCTGAAGGGGCCGATCCTCTGCTTCGTCGGACCCCCGGGGGTGGGGAAGACCTCGCTGGGAACGGCCATCGCCGACGCCCTGGGCCGGAAGTTCGTGCGCATGGCCGTCGGCGGAGTCACGGACGAGTCGGAGATTCGCGGACACCGCAAGACCTACATCGGCGCGATGCCCGGGAAGCTCATTCAGAGCTACATCCAGGTCGGCGTGAACAATCCGCTGATCATGATCGACGAGATCGACAAGATCGGGAAGGACTACCGCGGCGATCCTGCCTCGGCCCTCCTGGAAGTGCTCGATCCCAAGCAGAACAACGCTTTCGTCGACCGCTATCTCGAGATTCCCTTCGATCTGTCGCACACGCTGTTCATCTGCACGGCCAACGTGCTCGACACCGTTCCGGGGCCGCTGCGCGATCGCATGGAAGTGATCCGCCTCAGCGGGTACACGGACAGAGAGAAGCTGCAGATCGCGAAAAAACACCTCCTCCCCGAACTGCTCGCCGACCACGGCCTGGAGCTGTCGCAGGTCGAGATGACGGACGAAGCCATCCTGGCTACCATCCGCGACTACACCGCCGAATCGGGAGTGCGCAACCTGGAGCGGAAGCTGGCCACGATGCTGCGGAAGATCGCGCGCAAGGTGGCGGCCGACGACGCCGATGCCTCCACGGTCTACAAGCTCGATGTGGCCGAGGTCGAGCCCTACCTCGGTCTTCCTCCGTTCGAGCACGAGTTCGCGGAACGGACTGCGGAGATCGGCGTCACCACCGGTCTGGCCTGGACCTCGTTCGGCGGCGAGATCATGTTCATCGAAGCGACGCGCATGACCGGCAGCGGCCGCACCACCGTGACCGGGCAGCTCGGCGACGTCATGCGCGAGTCGGTGTCCGCGGCCTACTCCTATGTCCGTTCCAAGGCTTCCGAGCTCGACATCGACGATCGCATGTTCAGCGAGTACGACATCCACATTCACTTCCCGGCCGGGGCCATTCCCAAGGACGGCCCTTCCGCGGGCGTGGCCATTGCCACGTGCATCGCCTCGGTCATGGGCGAGCGTCCGGTGCGCCACGACGTGGCCATGACAGGGGAGATCACGCTTCGTGGTAAGGTTCTCTCCGTCGGCGGAATCAAGGAAAAAGTGATGGCCGCACACCGCGCGAACATCAAGACCGTCGTCCTTCCGGAGGGCAACCGCAAAGACCTCACCGAAGTCCCCGAGGAGATCAGGCAGGGGCTGGAGTTCGTCTTCGCCGAGCGCGTCGAGGACGTCTGGAAGGAAGCGCTGATCCCGCTCTACGTGGTCCGCGGCAAGGAGCGGAAGTACGACGAAGCGGAATACAGGGCCGAGCGCCAGAAGAGTGAGCGAGCCGAAAGGTAATGAAACGGGGATGCTTCGATAACCTGCTCTTCGTCACCGTCCTCGCTCTCGTCTTCGCCGGCAGCACGTACTTCTGGTTCAACTTCTTCGTCCGCGGGAAATCGCTCCCCACGCCGAACCTCGTCGGCATGTCCGTGGTCCAGGCACGGAACATCTGCTCGGACCTCGGCGTCACCCTCAACATCGACACCGGCGCGCGGCGCAACTCGGACAAGGTGCCGGCCGGCTACGTCGTCTGGCAGAACCGCACGCCGGGCGCCACGAACTTCATCAAGCGCGGAACGAACATCCGCGTCGAGCTCAGCGCCGGTCCGCTCGTGCTGACCGTGCCGAACCTGGCCGGGCAGTCGGCAGGGACGGCCGTGCTTCGGCTCTCGCAACAGAATCTGCGCATCGGCAATCTCGCCTATGCCGACGTCGGCGGCAGCGGAATCGTGGCCGCCGATCCGCCGGTGGGAACCGTGGTCGGCCCCCAGACGGCGGTCTCGTTCCTCCTCGCCGTCCCGCCCCAGCCGCGCCCGTACGTCATGCCCGACCTGATCGATCACGCGCTCGACGAGGCGCGGCCTTACCTCGAAGGGCACGGACTCCACGTCACCGCGGTGAAGTTCGAGGAGTATCCGGGCATCCGCGATGGCATTATCATTCGCCAGTTTCCGGTACGGGGAGCCTCTGTCAGCGCCCGCGACGCGATCACGGTGGTTGTCAGTAAGCAGGAAGCTTCGAGCATCATCGAGCAGTCGCCACCGCAGCAGCCCGCGCTCGGAACAGTTGCACCGACTACAACGCGATGAAGATCTCTTCACAGCCCAGTCACCGGGTCACTCGGTCACCGGGTCGCCTGGTGGCGCGACTTCGTCACCGTGGCAACCCGGTGACTCGGTGACCTGTTGAGCCCGTTACACAATTCACAAACGACATGACGATCAAAATCGCCCCCTCGCTCCTCTCCGCCGACTTTTCGAAGCTCGGCGAAGAGCTGCGCTCGATCGAGGAGGGCGCCGATCTCCTTCACGTCGATGTCATGGACGGGCACTTCGTCCCGAACATCACCATCGGCCCGATGATCGTGAAGGCCTGCCGCGCGCACACGCCGCTGCCGCTCGACTGTCATCTGATGATCGCCGAACCGCAGAGGTACGTTCCGGCGTTTCTCGCTGCCGGGGCGAACATGATCTCGGTGCATTTCGAAGCCGAGCCGCACCTGCAGCGTGCGCTGCAGCTGATTCGCGAGGGTGGGGCGCGCGCCGGCATCGCGATCAACCCTGCAACCCCGGCCGCGGCGCTGGAGACGGCCATCGAGTTCTGCGATTACGTCCTGGTGATGACCGTGAACCCCGGATTCGGCGGTCAGAAGTTCATCGAGCCGGTGGTCGGGAAGATTCGCGAGATTTCCCGGTTGATCCGGGAGCGCGGAACGGACGTGGAGATCGAGGTCGACGGGGGAGTGGACGCGAAAACGGCTCCGCTCGTCGTCGCCGCCGGGGCCACGATGCTGGTGGCGGGATCGGCTGTCTTCGGGCAGGCCGACCGGCCCGCTGCAATGCGGGCCATCCGAAATGCTGTTGCACAGATGAGCGCGTGAGGCGCCGGTTGCCACCACAACGAGCCGATCAGGCCCAGGCATGATCCGGCTGGAGGAAGATTGAACCGAACACGAATCATCATTGCGGTGCTGCTGACGGTGCTGTTTGCCGCCGAAGGGTGCCGTCATTCCAGGGCCCGAGCCCATGTGGCCGTCAACCCGGAGTTTGCGAACCTGACCCGGGAGCAGATCTTCGAGCGCGGGGAACAGCAGTACGCGCATCGCCGCTACGCCAAGGCGCGCACGTACTACCAGAACGTCTACGAGAACTATCCGAACGACCCTCTCGGCCGGCGCAGCCTTCTGCGTATCGCCGACACGTACTTCATGCAGGGCAACGCGGTGAACCTCGTGGAAGCCCAGTACAAGTATCGCGATTTCATCAACCGCTATCCGGGAAGCGAAAACGGCGATTACGCCATGCTCCAGATCGCGATGGTCTCCTACAAGCAGATGGAGAGGCCGGACCGCGATCAGCAGAAGACGCGCGAAGCGGTCGAGAAGTTCCAGGACATGATCCGCGCCTATCCTCGCAGCCCTCTCCGTGCCGACGCGGACAAGCGTCTGCAGGAGGCGTTCGATCATCTGGCCAGGCATGAGCAGATCGTGGCCGCCTTCTACATGAAGCGCAGGTCGTTCGATGCGGCGGTCCGCCGACTCAACTACCTCATCGACACCTATCCGAATTACCCGGATCGCGCGTCGGTGTTCTACGACCTCGCCACTTCTCTCGAACGTCTGGGACGCAAAGGCGAGGCGCGCCTCTATTACGAGCGCGTGCTCACCGAATTTCCCAAGAGCACCTATGCCGATCGCGCCCGCAAGCGCCTCACCGAATTGAAAGCATGAAGAATCTCGCGCTGGTCTGCTGTCTGTTCGCTGTCGTCTCCTGTGCCTCCTCGCGGCACAAAGACGACGAGCCGCTCGTCGGAGCACCCGTGGCCGCGCCGAGCGCCGAGGGCGATGCCCGGCTCGCGCAGATGCAGACCTCGCTGACGGAGATGCTCGAGCGGCTCGACGTCATCAACGACCGGATTGCGAAGCTGGAAGCGGGGGCCGTCATGCCGGTTCCCGCGGCGCATGAGGCGAGGACGGCAGCGCCGGCGGCAGCGTCGCCCCTGGCAGCCGCTGCCGAATCGCGCGCGCCTGCAGTGGCGGCGGAGCCACCTGCGGCGCGAGGGCCACAGAGCGCCGCACCCGGGAGTGCTCTGGCCTCGGCCCGCATCGCCGACAACTATCGCGGAGCGCTGATGCTCGTCGGCCAGGGGAAGTTGCCCGAGGCCAGAAAGGCCTTCCAGCAGGTCTTCGATGCCGAGCCCACGGGCGACCTCGCCGACAACGCTCTGTTCTGGATCGGCGAAACCTACTTCACGGCCGGCGACTATGCCACGGCCATGCGTTACTACCGCCGCGTAACCACCGAGTTCAGCGACCAGAACAAGGCGCCCGACGCGTTGTTCAAGATCGCGATGTCGTACGAAAAGACGAGCGATCTCGCGCTGGCGCGGAAGACGCTCGAAGAAGTCATTCAACGCTATCCGTACTCCTCGCCGGCCGCTTCAGCGAAGTACGAGCTCAAACGGATAAAATACTGACCTATGGCCGAAGAAAACGAGAGTGGCGCATCGCTCCTGGCGAAGCGCGACTACGCCCGTGCTGTCCCTCTGCTGAAGCGCGAGGCGGAGAAGTACCCGACCAATCCGCGCATTCGTCTGCAGTACGCCGACGCGCTGGCGGGTGCGTCGATCATCGACGAAGCCATCACCCAGTACGAAGCGACCGCCAAGTATTACGACGACAACGGCCTGACCGTTCAGGCCATCGCCGTCCGGAAGAAAGCCGACAAGATCCGCGGGCAAGCCGGTGAAAGGCCGCCCGAAGTGGTCGCCGGCAAGAGCGAGCCGCTCTTCACGCGCAAGGTGCCCAAGAGCGTTCTCTTCGAGGCCCTCAACGATACGGAGCGCGAGGCCCTGTTCGAGGAGATGGATCTCGAGTCGCACGACGAAGGGAGCGTCATCATCTCCGAGGGGGACCCCGGATCGTCGATGTACCTGATCGCCTCCGGCGAGGTGAAAGTCTTCACGCGCGCCGCCGGACAGACCTCCACGGTCTACCTCGCCAAGCTCGGCGAAGGGGACTTTTTCGGCGAGGTGAGCGTTCTGACCGGCAAGCCGCGGACCGCTACGATCACCGCCTCGAGCCGGACCGAGCTTCTTCGCCTGGACAAGGAAAAACTCGACAACGTCCTCTCGAAGTTTCCCGGAATTCGCAAGGTTCTGGACGATTTCTACAAGCGTCGCGCGAAGCACACCGTCGAGGCGATGATCGAGAATCTGCGAAAGAAGGCATGAGGCTGTGGAGTCCTGAGTCCTGAGTCCTGAGTGCTGAGTGGCGCGGTTGCCCCTCAGGACTCAGCACTCAGGACTCAGGACTTCGAGGCACGCACGCCTTGAAGAGGACGCACATTGGCAGTCCTGCCCATCCGAAAATACGGTGACGACGTCCTCCGCAAACCGGCCGAACCGGTGACGGAGTTCGATGAGTCGCTGCAGAAACTGATCAACGACATGGTCGAGACCATGTACGCCGCCCCGGGAGTCGGCCTGGCCGCCAATCAGGTCGGCATTTCGAAGCGCCTCATGCTCATCGACCTGTCAGTTGGAAAACGCCCAGGCGAACTGCACGTCATCATCAATCCCGAGATCATCGAGACCCAGGGGGAGATCACCGACGAGGAAGGGTGCCTGTCGATCCCCGACTTCGTCGAGGTGGTGACGCGGCCGGAACGGGTGAAGCTCCGCTACATCGACCGCAACGGCGAGGAGCGGGAGATGTGGGGTGAGGGGCTGATGGCGCGCGCGATGTGCCACGAGGTCGATCATCTGAACGGAACGCTCTTCGTCGATCGCCTTCGCGGCCTCAAGCGGGATCGCATTCTGAAGAAGATCCAGAAGCTCGCGAAATCCGGCATGTGGTTTTAGCCACCGCCCGACCAGTTGCTGAGTTACTGAGTTACTCAGTTGCTGAGTTGCTCAGCTGACCGCGTGACTGAGCAACTCAGTAATTCAGCAACTCAGCAACTGGTCGGGTGGGGGTCAGCGCACCCAGCCTGGCGCGATCCCTCTGCGCCGCGCTTCTTCGCGGAAGTCGGCCAGCGCGCGCTCGGCGCGCGTGATGTCGAGGTTCGCCTGCGGGAGCTGCTCGAGGGTGTACTGGAGCTGGGTCGTGTCGTACGTGAACTGACCCGGTTTGTACCCCAGCGATAGAAGGCTCAGAACGTGCGATCGCAGCGCGTCGGCTCGATCCTGCAGTAGATCGCGGTTCTCTTTCGCCTGCCGCACAACCTCTTCCAGTGCACGCGCGCGACGGCGCCACGTCCATTCGTCTTCGGTCTGCCGCGCCACTTCTTCGAGCGATGGCGGAGAGGGCAGCCCTTCGATCGCCAGCGGCGGGCCCGGTCGGCCGGAATGATTCTGCTCCAGCTCCGCGAGCAGACGCTTCCGGTCATCGGCGTCCACCTTCAGCTTCTTCTGTTCGACGGTCGTCTGGCCATGACCGGTGACGGGCACAGCCGCTGCGACGGGGTCGCCGGTCCTCGTCGCCACCAGGTCGATCTCCTGCAGCGAAAGCGAGTAGAGCCCTCCGTCCGTCGTGCGGAAGACCATCCGCCCATCCTGCTCGTGCGCACTCTGAATCTCGATGCGGTCGCCGGAGCGGAGCACGAGAACGTTTGTCGGAATGGCGAGCGCGGTGACGAGAAGGAGCGTGGCTGGGTTCATGGGAGCCTCACGTGGGGTGTAACGTTGCCGGACGATGCCGAATTTTCTCTACATCTTCGTCAGCTAAATAAAAAACGTTACTCGGGATAGAATCGCGCCACTTTGACATGGGAAGTAGCGGCCCGCACGTTATCTCACTCGTAATCGCCGCGCTCTGCGGCATCCTTTACCTGATCTTCGACGCGGCGCGGCATTTCGCGCAGCAGCTCGGCGCGGTCCGGCTTCGCCGCCTTGCGGGCGACGTCGAAGAGGTTGCCGAAGGTCGCTGGACCCGCTTCGACGAGCAGAATTTCCAGCTCGTCAGCGGCTCTCTGCTGCAGATCACGCTCATCCTCGCCGTCGCTGCTACGTTCCTCACGCTGCACGGGGAGGCCGATGTCGGGCCGGCCACGCTGATGACTCTCGGCATCTGGCTCCCGGTGGTCCTCCTCTGGAAGTTCGCCCTGGCGCTGGTGCCCGAGGATGCCAGCGAGCTGCTTCTGCGCGGGATCATTCCGCTGACGCATTTCTTCTACTACGTCTTCTGGCCGGTGCTTTTCCCGCTGCGCCGGATGATGGCGCGAATCGATCGCAATGACGAAGAAGAGGAAGGCGACGAGGAGCCGACCGACGAAGAGGTGCAGGCGTACATCGACGTGGGCGAAGAGGAGGGCATCCTCGAGCCTTCGGAAGGGAAGCTGCTCCAGCAGATCGTCGACTTCGGCGACCGGGTGGCGCGCGAGATCATGACGCCGCGCATCGACGTGCTGGCGTTCGAGGTCAACGGCTCGCTTGCGGAGCTGGCCCGCCTCTTCAACGACTCGAAATACTCGCGCATCCCGCTGTATCGCGACTCGATCGACCAGATCGTCGGCATCGTGCACATCAAGGACATCCTCGACGCCGTCCTCAAGGGGGAAGAGCGGGCGGTGGCCGATCTGGCGCGCCCGCCGTACGTCGTCTCCGAGACCAAGAGCGTGGCCGAGCTGCTGCAGGAGTTCCAGAGCGAGCACATTCAGGTGGCCGTGGTCGTCGACGAGTACGGCGGCACGGCGGGCATCGTCACCATCGAAGACGTCGTCGAAGAGATCGTCGGAGAGATCGCCGACGAGCATGAGGAAGAAGAACCGACGTTCGTCGACCTTGGCGAAGGCAGCTACCTTGTGAGCGGCCTGATGCACGTGGACACGCTGGAAGAGAAGCTCGGCGCCGAGCTGTCGAACGAAAACTACGAGACGGTGGCGGGCCTCATCTTCACCACCCTCGGCCGCGTGCCGAACGTCGGTACGATCGTGACGAAGAACGGCTTCCGCTTCGAGGTCGACCGCGCCGATCGCCGCCGCATCTATCGGGTAAAAGTCGCCCGCGATCCGGATTGGCACCTGAAGCGCGACGATGTCGCCGAACAGGTCGAATTGGCCATCCAGCGGAAGAGTCTTGAACTCCGCCGCCCTTGGTTTCCGAACTCCGAAGAGGCTGTGAAGCTTTCGGACGATGCCCTGAAGAAAGTTTCCGACAGGGCAAAACGGTTTGGACCCAAGCTGACCGAAATTCGACCCCCGGCACAAAGCGGCGCTTCAAACCGCACGTCTCCCGCCCCGAAATCGATGCTCGACGTAGTTCGAGCCAAC
>JADGOA010000098.1 GCA_017883215.1 Thermoanaerobaculia bacterium
TCCGCCGGCTCGGAACGACAGTGTCACTTCCGTTCCAGCGGCGCCCGCGCGTTCGCCCGCCCGGGATAACACATCGAACCTACTCGCTACTCGCCACTCGCCACTCGCTCCCCCCCGAGGTACCGCTCCCGCAGGATCTTCAGATGGTGCCGCTCGTGTCCGACGATCGCGTAGGCGTAGGCACGCACCGTCACGGGATTTCCGCTCGCGGTCCCGCACCGCGGCCAGGCCTCCGGCGGGAGCTGCCGCAGCATCAGCAGCGTCGCGCGCCTGACGGCGAGATAGCTCTCCAGCAGATCGCTCAGCGCCACGCGCTCGAATCCGGCGTTGGCGACGTATGCGTTCTCATCGAAGCCCGGCAGCGGCTGTTGCTCGCCGCGGGCGATGGCCGCCGCCCGATACGAGAAAACGCGTTCGGTGTCGGTGAAGTGGCCGACGACCTGTTTGATGCTCCACTTGTCCGGCGCATACCGGAATGCCGATCGCTCTTCGCCGATCGATTCGATCAGCAATCGCGTGGGTTCCATCTGCGACGCGAGGACTGCGCAGACGTCCTCCTCCGGCACGTAGTCGATGTATCTGCTCATGGCTTTCGAGTATTCGGATGTTTCAGGGCGGGGCATTGGCTCACCTTTCCTGCGGTCAAATCGCCGCATTTCGTCTGAAGCGTGGCAGTATAGAGAAATGGACCCGCTGTCGATCCGGGCGATGCAATCGAAGGACGATGCGCAGCAATGTGCGGCCATCATGGCCACGACCGAGCCCTGGATCACCCTTGGCCGCTCCTTCGACGACTGCCTGGCCGTCGTCGCCGACGAGAGACGCGAGGTTTACATCGCTTGGGACGCGGATCACATTGCGGGATTCATCATCATCAACATGCACGGAGCGTTCACCGGCTACATCCAGACGGTGTGCGTCGATGCGGAGTGGCGTAGTCGCGGCGTCGGATCGCAGCTCCTGCAGTACGCCGAGGACCGCATTTTTTCCGAATCGCCAAACGCCTTCCTCTGCGTCTCGTCGTTCAATCCGCGTGCGCTCCAACTCTACGAACGCCATGGATATCGCGTGGTCGGAGAGCTCGAGGATTACCTCGTCACCGGTCACTCCGAGATTCTCATGCGCAAGTCGATCGGCCCGATCGACGACTACCGGAAGAGGAAGCAGCGGCAGGACGCATAGTTCGTAGCGTGTAGCGTGTAGCGAGTAGCGAGTAGGGGCCAGCACAGCACAAACGTCTGCCCCCCTACCCGGTACTCGCAACTCGCTACTCGCTACTCACCGTCGTTACGTCCACTCTTCCCGCCCCGTGTGCCCCTTGCCGGGCTTTCCTGGGCCGGTGCTGCGATCGACCTCGGGGACGATCTCGTCGCGCGGGGGGCGCGTGCGCTCGAACTCCGCGATGAACTGCGAGGCTTCGTCGATCAGCTCGTCGAAGGACGAGACGCGACGCGACGCGCCCTCGCGCAGCCGGACGCAATGCGCGCGATAACGCTCGCACCGCGCGACGGCGAGGTCGAACTGCGCGCGCACGGCCGGATCTTCGTCCACACGCCTGGTCAGATAGCGTTGCAGGTCATCGACTCGCTCGATATGACTGCAGAACATGATGACGTCGTTCCCCGCCATCAGAGCAGCCTCGGCGATCTCCTCGTACGAGCCGAGGTCGGAAACGGCGTGCATCTCCATGTCGTCGCTGATGGCGATACCGTCGAATCCGAGCTCGTTGCGCAACAGATCGTTCGTCAGCCGGCGACTCAGCGTCGCCGGAACATCGGGGTCGTCGAGCTGAGGATAGGTGCCGTGGCCGATCATCACCGCTCCCGCTTCGTTGGCGAGAGCGTGGAACGGTACGAGATCGCGGCGCGCGAGCTCGTCGCGGGAGACGTCGATGACGGTGGCACCGTAGTGCGGATCCGCGGACCCGACGCCGATGCCCGGAAAGTGCTTGAGGCACGACGCGGTGCCGGCGCGGTGAAGGCCGCGAAGGAATTCGCCGGCGAGATTGATGACGGTGCCGGCATCACTTCCGAAGGTCCGGCGCTCCAGTCCTTTGGGGGCGTGGTCGCCGCGGATATCGACGACCGGCGCGAGGTCGATCTCGATGTCGAAGTAGCGCAGCGCCATACCGATCACTTCGCCGAAACGCCCCGACAACTCCTCGGGCCGTTCCCCTTCCGCGAACGCCTCGACGCTCGGAAGACCCGGGATCAGATCGCGCAAACGATCGACGCGTCCCCCTTCCTCGTCGATCATGAAGAGCGGCGGCGTCTTCGCGATGGCTTTGATCTCGCGAACGAGCTCGCGCAGCTCGTCAGCGGAGCCGACGTTGCGTCCGAAAAGAACCACGGCGTAGGGAGGGTTTTCCTGGAAGAGCCGGCGCTCGAGGTCGGTGAGCGACTTGCCCGCGATCCCGATGCCGAGAATGTCGTGATGAGCCACGGAGAAACATCGTAGCAAAGGGGATGCGCGGTCGTGGCGCGGAAGGAGCGCCGGCTGCCAGCCGGCGCTCCTCTATTCCAGCTTCTGCTTCAGCTCATTCAGCCGGTTCAGGGCTTCGATCGGCGAAAGGGCGTCGATCTGCATCGCACGCAGCGCGTTGAGGACGTCCTGCTCGCGCGAATCGAAGAGCGACATCTGGTTCGTCGACGCGGGCGCATGGCCGCGAGTCTCCTCGACCATGGCCCTCTCTTTGCGCTCGAGCGTGGAGAGGATCTCGCGCGCCCGGTCGGTGATGCTCTTCGGAATCCCGGCCAGCTTCGCCACCTGGATTCCGTAACTCTTGTCCGCGCTGCCCGGAACGACCTTGCGCAGAAAAATGATCTGGTCGTTCCACTCCTTGACGGCCACGTTGTAGTTGGCGACGCGAGGCCGGGTCTTCGCGAGGTCGGTGACCTCGTGGTAGTGCGTGGCGAAGAGGGTGATGCCCGAGCGCGCGGGATTGTCGTGAAGAAATTCGATGATGGCCCAGGCCAGCGAAAGGCCGTCGAAGGTCGCCGTGCCGCGGCCCACCTCGTCGAGGATGATCAGCGATCGGTCGGTGGCGTTGTTGAGGATGTTCGCCGTCTCGTGCATCTCCACCATGAACGTCGACTCGCCGCGCGCGAGCTGGTCGGAAGCGCCGACGCGCGTGAAGATCCGGTCGAAGACGCCGAGCCTCGCGCTCGCCGCCGGCACGAACGAGCCGGCCTGATTGAGCAGCACGATGAGCGCGACCTGGCGCAGGTAGGTCGACTTGCCGCCCATGTTCGGGCCGGTGATCACCTGGATTCCGTTGCGGTCGCGGTGGATGTCGCTGCCGTTGGGGATGAAGCGCTCGGTGGCGATCTGTTCGATGACCGGATGGCGGCCGTCTTCGATGCAGATCTCCGCCTCCTCGCTCAACGACGCGCGGACGTATCGATGGCGCACGGCGATCGTCGCCAACGCGCAGACGGAGTCGACCTCACCGACCGCGCGCGCCGTCGCCAGGATGGCCGGGCTCACTTGCGCCACCGCGGCGAGTAGCTCGTCGTACAGCCGGCTCTCGATCTGGATGGCCTTCTCCTCGGCGCCGACGATCTTCTCTTCCAGCACTTTCAGATCGGGGGTGATGAATCGCTCCGCGTTCACCAGCGTCTGCTTGCGGATGTAGTCGGGCGGCACTTTGGTCAGATTCGATTTCGAAACTTCGATGTAGTAGCCGAAGACTGAGTTGAAGCGGATCTTCAGCGAGCCGATGCCGGTGCGTTCCTTCTCGCGCGACTCGATGGCGACGAGGATCGACTTCGAGTCGCGGGCGATGGCGCGGAGCTCGTCGAGCTCCCCGTCGACGCCGGCGCGTATGACGCCTCCGTCTCGAAGGACGACGGGCGCGTCGGCCGCGATCGTCGACTCGAGCCGCGCCACTACTCCGTCGAGCGGATCGAGCGCTTCACGAAAGCGGCCGAGGAGCGGTCCCTGGAGCGGCCGCATCGTCTGCCGCAGCCGGGCCACCCCACGCAGGGAGTCACCGAGGGTGAGGCACTCGCGCGGAGTGGCACTGCGGAGCGTCACACGCGAGGCGAGGCGCTCCAGGTCGGCGATCGAGGCCAGAAGTGGCGTCATCTCCTCGAGCAGCGGCCGCGAGCGCGTGAGCTCGTCGACAGCGTCGTGCCGGTCGAAGATCGCCTCGCGGCTCTTCAGCGGCCGCGTGAGCCAGCGCCGAAGCGTGCGCGCCCCCATGGCCGAGCGGGTGGCGTTGACCACGCTCCAGAGCGTGGCTCGCGGCCGCCCGGGATCGCGCGACTCCAGCACTTCGAGATTGGCCAGCGTGGCCGCGTCGAGCTGCAGAAAATCGGCGTCGTTGTCCACGCGCAGCGTCCGCACATGGTCGAGGTCGCGCTTGTGGCTGGCGCTTGCGTAGCGCAGGGCGGCGCCGGCGGCGGCGATGCGGGGATCGTCCCCGTCCAGTCCGAAGCCGCGCAGCGACTGCGTGCGGAAGTGCCGCGTCAGGTACTCGTGCGACCCCGCCGCATCGAACAGCGAGGGCTCGACGCGCGTGACCGGCACGCCCAGAGCGTCCGCATGGCCCTGCGATTCGCCGCCGTCCTGGCGCGGCAGAATCGCCTCCCGCGGCGCGAGCCGGGCCATGTCGTCGAGAAGGCGCGGATCGTTCAGCGCGGCATAGGTGGTCACGAAAAAGTCACCGGTGGAGACATCGAGGTACGCGGCGCCGATCGCCTCGCCGTTGGCGACGAGCGAGACCAGATAGCAGCTGTCGCGCTCTACGATCGAGCTCTCCGTGGCAGTCCCCGGGGTGACGATCCGGACGACCTCCCGCCGTACGAGCCCCTTCGCCGCGGCCGGATCTTCGACCTGATCGCAGATCGCTACCCGCAGCCCGCTCTTCACCAGCTTGGCGATATACCCCTCGGCCGCGTGGTACGGCACTCCGCACATCGGCGTCTCGTGATCCTGCCCCTTGTTGCGGGCGGTGAGCACGAGGTCGAGCAGCGGCGCTGCCTTCTCCGCATCCTCGAAAAACATCTCGTAGAAATCGCCGAGGCGGTAGAAGAGGATGGCGTCGGGAACCTGCCGCTTGATCTCGAAATACTGCTCGAGCATCGGCGTGAGCTTGGGGCGGGACATTGGATTCAGTTTAGCTGATGGGGCAGTGGGTGGTGGGCGGCGCGCAGTGGGCAGTGGAACGGTCTCTACTGCGCACTGCTACTCGGGCTTTCGCACTCGCAGCACGGCGCCGTCGCTCGCGCGCAGCTCCACCACGATGGCTTTCTGCAGCGCCGTATGCGGCACCCCGTCCAGAAGAACGATCCATCGCGGCTCCGGGCCGGCCTCTCCGCGCGAGGCATAGGCGATGTGCACGACCTCGAAGCCGCGATAGTCGCCGCCGCGCGCCCGGACGACACGGGTGGCGACCTCCCCCGCGTCGTCGTTGAGAATGCGGCCACTGCGGCGCGCCGGGTCCTCCGCGCGTGACAAGGCGAGAAAGAGGACCGCGCAGATCGCAATCCACAGGGCGTAGACCACCGAATATCGCCTCTTCATCACTCGCCAGACAGCTATCATACCGGTGCGATGGAACGCACTGAACTGGAGAAGAAGCTGATCGAGATCGTCCGGAAGGAGAAAGACATCCCCGACGAGAAGCTGACGCCGGAGACGCTTCTGGCCGACGCTGGTATCGACTCGCTCGACGCGCTGACGATCCTCTTCGCGATCGAGGAAGATCTCAACATCCACATTCCCGACGACCGCGCCCGCGCGATGAAAACCTTCGGCGACATGGCGGACGCGGTTGCCGATCAATTGAAGTGAGGAGTTGCTCAGTTACTCAGTTGCTCAGTTACGGCCGTCGACTCAGCAACTCCAACTGAGTAACTGAGTAACTGAGCAACTGGAAGACGCCATGTCTCCTCACCTCGCCCAAACCCGCGTTGCCATCACCGGCATCGGCATCCTCTCGCCGTTAGGGCGCGGAGAGGAGGCGACGCTCGACGCGATCCGCCATGCGCGAAGCGGCATCCGGGCGATCGAGAGCATCGACGCGTCCGAGCTCACCTGCCGGATCGGTGGTGAAGTCCCGCGCGAGGCGCACCAGGGTCTTCAACGCGGGCAGGACCGCTTCAGCCGCTTTGCTCTCATCGCCGCCGAGGATGCTGCAGCCGGGGCGAGGTTCGGCACGATCGGCATCGAAGGCGAGCGTGTTGGCGTGCTGATCGGAACCGGGCTCGGTGGCTGTGAGACGCTCGACGCCGGCTACAAGCGAATCTACAGAGACGGGGCGACGCGCGTCGGCCCACTCACCATTCCGATGTCGATGTACAACGCCGCCTCCAGCGCCGTCTCGAACAGATTCGGCGCAAAAGGGGTGGCCTACTCCGTCGTCTCGGCCTGCTCGTCGGGCGCCCACGCCATCGGGCTCGCCGCACAGGCCATCCGCAGCGGACAGGCGGACGCGATGTTCGCCGGCGGAGCCGACGCGCCGCTCACGTTCGGGATCATCCGGGCCTGGGAGTCCATGCGCGTGCTCGCGGTCGACAACGATCATCCGGACCTCGCCTGCCGGCCTTTCAGTGTCGACCGGAAGGGAATCGTCCTCGCTGAAGGAGCGGCGGTATTCGTCCTCGAATCTTTCGAGAACGCGCGCCGGCGCGGGCAGCCGATTCTCGGCGAGATCATCGGCTTCGGTGCGACCAGCGACGCCGGCCACGTGACCGACCCCTCCGCCGACGGCGCATCGCGGGCCATGCGGATGGCGCTGCGCGACGCAGGTATCGCGGAGGGCGAGGTCGGCTACATCAACGCACACGGCACCGCCACGCACGCCAACGACTCGACCGAGACACGAGCGATCAAAGAGGTCTTCGGCCCTGACGCACACCGCATCCCTGTCAGCTCGACCAAATCGATGCATGGTCACGCCATGGGAGCGAGCGGCGCGATCGAGATCGCGCTTTCCCTCCTCTCACTCAACGCCGGCCTCATCCCGCCGACGATCAACCTCGTGACGCCCGATCCCGAATGCGATCTCGACTACGTCCCGAATGCCGCACGAAGCGGAAGCGCGAAGGTGTTCCTGTCGAATTCGTTCGGCTTCGGGGGAATGAATGCGGTGGTGGCGGTTCGGACGAGAGCGGGTGGCGAGTAGGGGGCCACAGGAGTGCGGGCGTCTCGCCCGCCGCGACCCGGCGTCCGCGCCGGGTCGCAATTGGTCGACTGCGGTCGCCGGGCGCGGGACGCCCGGCGACGGCGGGCGAGACGCCCGCACTCCAACCCGCTACACGCTTCTGATGAGCCCCAACCGCTACTCGCTGCTTCTTGACAGCCTGAGGAGTGGCCCCCAATTTGCTTAGTGCAGGGATGATTCTGCGGAATCCGGAGGCAGTGTGATCGTCGAAAAGAAGCACGTCGAGAACTTCACGGTTTTGTATGTCGAGGGCCTGATCAAGCTCGGCGAAAGCGCGGAGTTCTTCTCTTCGGCACTGGAGAACGTGCTGAAGAACGAAAGCTCGAACGTCATCGTCGATTTCACGAAGATCGACTACATCGATTCGACCGGCATCGGCGAGCTGGTCGGCTATCTCGGGAAATTCACGACGCAGAATCGCAAGCTGATCCTGGTCAACCCCTCCGAGCGCATCCAGAAGCTGCTCCGGCTCGCCAAGCTCGACTCTGTCTTCAAGATCTACCACACCGAAGAAGAGGCCATCGGCGCCGAGAGCGGCAAGACGAGCTCGCGCGCGGGGTGATGAATTGAATGGGACGAATGGGACCGATGGGACAATTGCGAATCGTCCTGCTCGTCCCTCCAGCCCCATTCGTCCCATAAGTCCCATTCGTCCCATTCGTCCCCGAAGCCGACTCCGAAAACTCCCATCCACGCTACACTCCCCCAACAATGCAGCGCCTCGCGAACGTCTATCGCGGTGCCCATCTCGAGTCGTTCCACGCCGGATCCATCGCCGTCGTGGCGGCGACCGGGCACCTGCTCGCCTTCGCAGGCGATCCGAATCTCCGCACCTGCCTTCGTTCTGCGGCCAAGCCGTTCCAGGCCATTCCGCTGCTCGAATACGGCGGGGTCGAGGAATTCGAGCTCGCCGGTGAAGAGATCGCGCTGACCTGCGCGTCCCACGGCGGCGAGCCTGTGCACGTCTCGACTGCTGCTGCGCTTCTCCGAAAGGGCGAGTTCGACGAGGAGGACCTCCTCTGCGGCGCCCACATGCCGTTCGACGAAAAGGCGGCAGCGGAGCTGCGCGCCAGCGGCGACGAGCCTTCGCCTCTGCACAACAACTGCTCCGGAAAACACGCCGGGATGCTGCTGGCGACCCGTGTCATGGACCTGCCGGCGTCGCGCTACATCGACGACGATCACCCGCTGCAGGTGCTGATGCAGTCGACCGTCGCCGACTTCGCCGGTCTGGCCGGCGACGAGATTCCGACGGCCGTCGATGGCTGCGGCGTACCCGCGTTTTTTCTCTCGCTGTACCGAGCCGCGTTTGCTTACGCCCGGCTCATGGCAACCAGCGAAGGACCCGGGGCGCCGGGGGCTCTGGAGCGATACGGCGAGAGCGCTTCCAGCGTCGTCGAAGCGATGACTTCCTTTCCGCAATATGTCGCCGGGAACTGGAGCATCACCACGCCGCTGATCGCCGCCTTCGGGGGCGAGCTCCTGGCCAAAGAGGGGGCGGAAGGCTTTTACGCCGTGGCCCTCTCGCCGGCACTGCGCCATGAGTTGACCGACCGGCTGCACGTCGCGGACGATGTCGCCATCGGGATGGCCATCAAGGTCAACGACGGCTCCATGGGACGCGGACGCAACCCCGTGATCCTGCGCGCGCTGGAGCTGCTCGGGCTCGATCCCGCCGGCAGACCCGCGCTCGAGCCGCACCGCGAGTGGCTCGTTCGCAACGTCGCCGGAAACGTCGTCGGCGAAGTGAGAGCGGACTTCGACCTGGAGTTCGTCTGAGGCATGATGGCGGGCGTCTCGCCCGCGGAGTGCGGGCGTCTCGCCCGCCGCGATCGGGCGTCCCGCGCCCGATCGCTGTCATCGACAGGCAGAGCCGCCGGCCGCGGGACGGCCGCCGGCAGCGGGCGAGACGCCCGCACTCCTTACTGGGAGAATTCATGAGGAAACTCGCAGTTGTTGCAATGGTTCTCTTGGCCGCCTGCAGGACTGTCGGGATATCCACCACCGTAGGGGGATACGCGGAGGTGTCGCCGACCGTCGCCAGCGAAATGATCACGGACACCAACCAGGTGGTGGTCATCGACGTCCGTCCGGCGGATGCGTACCGCGGCCCTGACGGGCACATCGCCGGTGCGCTGAGCGCGCCGTTCGACACGATCGAGAGGCAACTCCCGGAGCTCCTCCCGTATCAGAACCAGACTGTGCTCGTCTACGGTCAGACCTCGACCGACGGCGCCCTGGCGTCGAAGCTGCTCACCGTAGCCGGCTTCCGCAACGTGGTCCACATCGACGGCGGACTGCAGGCGTGGATTGCGCACGGCTATCGGACGGTTAACGCCCGCTGATGAAAAGAACCCTTGTCATTCTCGCAACGCTCGCCTTCTGCGTCTCGGCGTCGGCTGCAGTGGACATTGCCGCACTCCGCAACTACGCGAAGAAAGCCCTCCCCAGCTGCCCGGATGCGGTGGTGACGGTCCAACCGGTGCTGCAGCCGGGCCCGATGAACTTCCTCGTCTACGAGGTCGACATCCGCTCCAAGGACGACAGCTGCAACACCCGCAAGTACCTGCTCTACTCTCAGGCGACGCAGCAGGTGGTCCTCGGCACCGTCTTTCTCGTTCCGGAAGACGGGCGGCCGCTCAACACACGCGTGGCGGCGCAGTCATCGGAGCTTCTGAAACAGCCGGTCAGCGTCACCATCTCCGGCTTTCCGCTGCCGGACGGATTGAAGAGCGTCGCCATCACCAAGCAGACGCCGGTCGGACCGTTTTCGTACCACGGCTTCCTCGACGCGTCGCAACGCTTCATGATGGTCGGCATGCGCGGCAACCTGCGCACAGCGCCATCGACGACGCTGCGCGAGAGCCTCAACACCGCCAACGCCGCGCGCCGCGGCAACCCAATGGCGAAACTCGAGGTCATCGAGCTGTCGGACTTCGAATGCCCGACCTGCGCGCGCGCCCACGCCAAAGTCGATCCGCTGATCGAGAAGCATCTCTCGAAGATCAACTTCGGCCGGCTCGATCTTCCTCTGTTCGAGCATCACGAGTGGGCGCTTCCCGCCGCCCTCGGCGGCCGCGCCATCTACAAAGTCGCGCCGGCGAAGTACTGGGCCTACGTCGATTTCATGTTCCGCAATCAGGAGCAGATCAGCAAGACGCCGTTCGACAAAGTCCTGCAGGATTTCTGCGAGGATCACGACATCCCCTGGGCGAAGGTCCAGCCGATCTACCGCTCGCCCGCCGAGCGCCAGGCCATGTTCGAGCAGGTCTCGCGAGCCTTCGACAACAACATCAACGCCACTCCGACCTTCCTGATCAACGGCGAGCCAACCGCGTACGGACCCGACGGCGCGTTCGTGATCAAGGCCATCAAGGACGCGCTGGGGATCAGGTAGACCAGCGGGTAGCGGGTAGGAAACCGCGGTGTCATCCCGAGCGGGCGAACGGCGCGGGCGCCGCTGGAGCGAAAGTGACACTGTCATTCCGAGCCGGCGGAACCCCGGAGGGGTGGAGCGCGGCGAGGAATCCCCCGCCACCCCGGGAGTGCGGGGGATCCCTCGCTGTCC
>JADGOA010000453.1 GCA_017883215.1 Thermoanaerobaculia bacterium
CGGCTTCGCTATGGGGTAAAACCCTACCGTGGATTATGGGGGAACACCGCCCGCCGAAAACGGATCCAGCCGGGAGATGTATTTCGTCGCATGGTCGGACTTCCTTTTTTCACTGGCCATGTCATGTCCGAGTGCGCGGCACACCGAGCGCGCGATCATCAGTTCTTCGTCCGTGCGAATGCGCAAACCGTGGCCCGGCTGGCGTCCGTGGAAATCACCCCCGCATTCTCGGCATTTCTCGCCTTGTTTAATTCGATGCCGGGGAAGCCTAAGCCATCGCAGATGCGCGCGCGGACGAGTGGCGCATCCTTGTTTTCCGCAGCCGCAAGGCGTTGCTGATGCCCACGTCGCGCGTCACTGGCTGATGACACCCATGACACCGGTCCGCAGGGCGAACCACGCAAATTGCTGAAACTCGTCATCCGGTCTTCTCGTGTAGTTTACCTCCCCCTCCTTCATCGAACCCGATGTGTCCGGAGCGTTGGAATTCCGGATTTTCAACACGTTTTCCAGGAACGAGGCGACGCGATTGTCGAGCCCCTTTTCGGTGCCGGTTTTTTTGTCGAGCACAGCCATCTCCAAATCCTTGTAGATCGCGCGCACCCGGCCGCGAGCTTGGCCGGCGGTCACCTCGATTTCGAACGAGGCCTCTTGCGCGCTGCCGGACTTGATCCGGATGTGTTCCGCAATGTCAAGGAACGCATCAAGGCGGGTCAGGTCCATCGCGCTGAGCGAACCGGAATAGTGGAGCGAGAAGTCCGGTGGCGTGATCGGAATCGTCATCAGCACCTTCATCGTTCCGGCGTTCATGAGGTCGCCCTGCCCCCGGAGTTGGACGGCGGCAGTCGCTTCGCCCCGGTTCGCGATGCCCTCGACGGACAAACTCACTGCCCCGAACGTCAGCACGGCGGGGTCGGCTCCAACGGCCAGCCTCTCGCAGTATCTTAAGTTGCCGTTGGTGATGCTGAGGCTACCGACCTGCAGCGGTTGCCGGATTGCGGCCAGCGCCTCATGCACCATGAGCGGACTCTTCACGAACGGCTTAGGCGGCTTGTCGCGATTGACCAACGCATCGAAGGAGGGTCCGGAAAAGTGGACCGACCTGGCTCGGTACGACTTTCCCTGGAGCAGTTCGCCATACGCCAGTCCCAACACTTTGCACTCGGGTACGACCACATGAAACCGCGGTGTTCGAAAATCGTGCGCTGCGAAAAATTCTTCGTCTCCGGCCAACGTCCGCAGCTCGGCCCCTTCGGCGATCAGTTCTGAACCCGGCACCGACGCTCGCAACCGCGCGCAGCGGATCCCGTAGTGCGCCTGGGGGAATTCCACATCGAGATTCGTCGCATCGAGACTGGCCTTGGCGAGGACATCAGCCAGAGCAGCCGTTCCCCAAAGAAGCCGCGCCCAGCGAACGCCCGTCAGCGAAATCCGGCCGACCTTGAGCGTCGAATTCGTTGCACTCAGTGTGACAGATTGAGCGACCAGGCGATTGGCGCCCACCGCGTAATCCAGTTCGCCGATCCGCAACGCGTACCCTGGATGCGCTTCTGCAAACGCTCGCTCTGCCTTCTCTTTGCCATAGCGGTTGAGGACCGCATCACCGAACACAAAGATGAGCACCGCGACGGCGAGGACCACCGCACCAAGGCAAAGGCCCACGTAGGCCGACAGCCTCCGCAACGACAGCTTCCTGCCATGCTTCACCGCTCGTTTGTGAACCCTGTGCTTTGGCAAACCACGGTTGCTCATGGAGGGGGATCAGTCGCGCACAAAGTCGATGAAACCGCGCTCGACGTCGGTGTGGATCAGCTTGACGCGGACGTGGTCGCCCACGTCGAGACCTTGGAAACCGCGCTCCAGCCGGCCTTCGGTCGGCGGCTGGAAGAGCCGCACCCACGTGCCTTTGTCAGATGCGCCGGTGACGATGGCGCCGAATGACTCCCCTATCCTGCCCGACAGGAGCAGCGCAGCCGCCGACTTCCGGACCCGCCGCTCGACCTTCGTCGCGGCGTCCTCCTGCTCGGTGCAGTGCTGCGCGAGTTCCGTCAGCTCCGGGATGGTGTAGGGCAGCGGCGCGCCCGCCAGCGCCGCCTTCAAAAGCCGTTGCGTGATGAGATCGGGGAAGCGCCGGTTCGGCGCCGTCGAGTGCGTGTAGTCCTTCACCGCCAGCCCGAAGTGTCCGGGCGGCTCGCCGCCGGGCAGATCGAGCGCGTACTCGCCTCTCCCGATAAGCTTGACCACGGTCAGGGAGAGGTCGGGGAACTTTTCCGGGTCAGCCTTACGTCGCCGGGCGAGGAAGGCTTCGAGGGCCACCGCATCCGGTTCGTTGGGGAGCCGGTCTCCGAAACCAGACGCGAGCTGCGCAATGCGGTCCCAGCGTTCCGGTGACCGCAGAACCCGGCGGAGGGAAGGAAATCTCTTCGATTCGAGGTAGGTCGCGGTCACTCCGTTCGCCGCAATCATGAAGTCCTCGATCAACTGCTTTGCCCGGTTCCTTCGATCCAGCTCGAGATCGGAAAGGACGTCGCCGTCGAAGACCGCCTTCGTCTCGATCGTCTCGAGGCTGAGCGCGCCGTGGTGGTGCCGCAGCTCCACGAGCCGCTGCGCGACGCGGTCCTGGAGGCGGAGGTTCTCGTCGAGTCCCGGAATCTCCACGATTCGCCGGGGCGCCGCGCCTTCACCATCCAGCCACGCCGCGACGCTTCGGTAAGCGAGTTTCCCGTGGTTTCGGACGCGCGCCCGATAAAGGTCCGACGCGGCGAGCGAGCCGTCGGCCTCGAACACCAGGTCAGCCACCACAGCGATCCGATCCT
>JADGOA010000099.1 GCA_017883215.1 Thermoanaerobaculia bacterium
ACGCGCCGCCGACCACCGGACAGCTGTTCAGCGGCTATCCCTGGTACAACTTCGTTTCCCAGGATCAGGCCGCTAACGGTCTGGACAAAGTATTCGTCACCGGAATTCGCCAGACGGGCCTGCCCGGAGCGACGGGCACGTATCGCAGCAACATCGGTATCGTGAATGCGTCGCAGTTCTCGAGCACCACCATGGTGGTGAAGTTGTTCCAATCCGACGGCACGCAGGTCGGCAGCGAATACGCGATTCCGCTTGGACCTCTCGGTTCGCTTCAGCCCGGCGTTACAACCATGTTCCCGGGTGCCAGCGGAACCGGCTATTGGGCCACCGTCGAACAGCGGGGCACGTTGCCGACCGCCGATGCGGCAGCGGCCGGCTGCGCGACCGGCTGTCCGGCATTTTTCGCCTACGGCTCGATGCTCGACAACGTCTCGGGCGACGCGACGACGCTCGAGCCGCAGTACCTCAAGGCGCTGACCGACGTGCAGATCGGCTGCATCTATCCGGCCCCGGGCCAGGCCGCCTGCAAGGGCACCTCGATCATGCGCCGCGCCGTCAAGAAGTAAGGATCCGTCAAAGCATTCTCCTGGCGAGGCCGCGCGACATCGTGCGGCCTCGTTTTTTTGCCATGTGGCATTGCCGTCGAACGCCGCGTAGCGGACCGAAGGATCATCTTTGGCGAACTTTTGTCGCCGTTGCGGATGCCCCGCTGACATGGGGGGCGCATGGTTTCGGTATGATTTCCACTACGGTGGAACAGCCGCAGTACCCGCGAACGCGCCGCGTGCAGAGAGTGCACTTGCCGAAGCCCCTTGCCGGGCGAGTCGGTGCGACTCCGGTCAACCTCGTCGACGTGAGCGTCCTCGGCGCCAGGATCGAGCATCACGTGACGCTCGCTGCCGGCAGCCTCTCGAAACTCGTCTTTCGCTGGGAGGACGACGAGATCACGGTCGATTGCCGCATCGTTCGCTGTCGGCTGGAACGGTTCTCTGTCGGCGCTGACGGGCTGACCGTGTATCACTCCGGCCTTGAATTCCTGAATGTCGCCGCCCCGACAAAGGCATCGCTCAAGAGAATCATCGCCGTCTTCATCACGCGAGCGCTACAGGAGCAGAAGATGAACGCGCGCGGCGCCTTGCCGCAACACGATGCGGCCAATATGCCGATCTTCAGCCATGGAGGACAGCTGACGGCGAACTCCAAAGACGTGGCGGAGGCGGTCGGCTCGTCCGCGCTTCCGATGGCTCGCGTCGCCAAAGACACGGGCTACGTCTGCTATCAGCTCGAGAATCAGAGGTGGAAGCAGAAACGGACGCACGATCCGGGGCAGCCGGTCGACGGCTTCACGATCTCGGCGCTCGAGGATGGCGAACAGGTGCAGTTGCTCTGCGAGGCCTACGCGCGATCGGACCAGCAGGGGCGGAAGATGATCCAGCTCTTCGCGCAACTGTCGATTGCGGAAGGCGAGGGGATCAAGCCGGGACGGTTTGAGCCCTGACCCGGCCACCCAGTTACTGAGTTGCTGAGTTACTGAGTTGCTGAGTTCGCACGGCAACTCAGGAGTTCAGTAGCTGAGCGCTGGGAATCCGGCCCAGCAGTTATGGATTTGCTGGATTTTTTGAGTTATTTGGTCGCTCAGTTTGAAGCGCCCAACTCAGCAACTCAGCAACTCAGAAACTCAGTAACTGGGTGGGTGGTGGAAAGGGAATCTGCCGCTAACCTCCTGATGTTGTAGGCGCTCGCAGTACGGTGTATTATTCGACAGCTTTCGAGCAGCTCATTTTCGAAAGCGGCCGATTTCGGCCGCTTTTTTTGTTGATGGTCGTTATGAGCGGTTTGCCGGAAAAGGTGGAGCAGGAGATCGAGAAGATTGTCACTTCGGAGGGGATGGAGCTCGTCCACGTCGACTACAAGCGACAGGGGCGGGGCTATCTTCTGCGCGTCGACATCGACAAAGACGGAGGAGTGAACCTCGAAGACTGCCAGTCGATCTCGCATCAGTTGAGCGTCTGGCTCGACGTGGAAGATCCGGTGGCGGGCGAGTACGAGTTACAGGTGTCCTCTCCCGGGCTGGACCGCAAGTTTTACAGAGAATCGGATTACAGGAAATTCATCGGACGTCTGGTCCGGGTGAAGACGTCGAAGGCGATCCGTGGTTTGCACGTGATCGTCGGAAGGTTGAAGGAATACGACGGGCAGAAGATCGTGGTCACGGACCCGGCAGTGAAGCGGGACCCGGATTACGAGATTCCTCTCTCGGACATCAAGGAAACACGGCTGGAAGTTGAGATCTGATCAGGGGGCCGGGGTGACACGGGCTCAGGGCTCGCCCGCCGGCTGCGGAGCAAATAGTTCATGGCGATTTTCAACGAGAACGTCAGCAAAGACATCAAGGCGCTCGCGTACGAGAAGTCGATCGACGTGGAGCGCGTGTTCAGCGCGCTTGAAGACGCGTTGTCGACGGCTGCGCGCAAGTACTACAAGACGCGTGAGCCGCTCGAGGCCGAGCTCGATCGCACGAACGGCACCGTCACCATCTGGGTGATCAAGGAAGTCGTTGCGGACGAGAACGAGATCGAAGACCCGCAGGCGCAGTGGACGCTCGAACAGGCGCGCACGATCGACCCCAACGTCGAGGTCGGCGGAACCGTGCGCCTGAGCCACATCACCAAGGAAGTGGTCGACGTGGTGAAGGATCCGCACACGCAGATCCGGACTTACGAAGCGCAGAAGATCGATCCGGAAGTCGAGCAGGGGGACGAGGTCAAGATCCCGCTGACGAAGCCGCCCGACGAGCTCGGCCGCATCGCCGCGCAGTCGGCCAAGCAGGTCCTCTACCAGAAGGTCCGTGAAGCCGAGCGCGAGAAGGTGTTCAACGAGTTCAAGGACAAGGTGGGCGAGCTCGAGAACGGCTACGTGAAACGTTTCGAGCGCGGCGACATGATCATCGACCTCAACGGCAAGACCGAGGGCATCATCCCGCGGTCGCAGCAGTCGCGCGCCGAGCGTTACTCGCAGGGCGACCGCATCAAGGCCGTGATCGTCGATGTGCACACGCAGCCCAAGGGACCGCAGGTCGTCCTCTCTCGAACCGACCCCCGCCTTCTCATCAAGCTCTTCGAGATGGAAGTGCCGGAAATCTACGACGGCACAGTCGCGATCAAGTGCGCCGTCCGCGAGCCGGGTGAGCGCGCCAAGATCGCCGTGACCTCGCGCGAGCGCGACGTCGACCCGGTCGGCGCCTGCGTGGGTATGAAGGGATCGCGCGTGCAGTCGATCATCCGTGAGCTCCGGGGCGAGAAGATCGACATCATCCCCTGGCACGAAGACATCGTCGTGTTCGCGCAGAACTCTCTGGCTCCGGCGAAGATCACGCGCGTCTCCGTGACGAGCGACGAATCCGCTCACCGGCCGCACCTGGACGTCATCGTCGACAACGATCAGCTGTCGCTGGCCATCGGCAAGCGCGGTCTGAACGTCCGTCTGGCCGCCGAGCTGATCGGGGCCAAGATCGACATCAAGTCCGAGGAAGAGGTCAAGGACGAAGTGGCCGACGCGCTCTCCGCGATGCTGCAGGAAGCGATGGCCGAAGCGCGGTCGCAGACGAATGTCCACGACATCGAAAACATACCGGTCGAATGGGCCGATCAGCTGGAAGCGGCCGGCTACGACGATCTCGACTCGGTGATCAACGCCTCCATCGACGACCTCATGGCCATCGATGGCATCGACGAAGAGACTGCCGGGCAGATGATCGAGCTTGCGCGCAAACACGAGCGCCTCGAAGCCGAGGAGCTCGGAGTCGCGGAAGACGAAGAGCAGACGGACGAAGAGCTGTCGGACGAAGAGCAATCGGACGAAGAGCTGTCGGAAGACGAAGAGTCAGACGAAGAGCTCTCGGAGAACGAAGAGCAGGTGCAGGAAGAGCAGCAGGAAGGCGAGGCGGCCTCCGACGAAAAAGCCGCCAGTGAACAGAAGCAAGAGGCTCCGGTCGACTAATGGCCGGCGCTGTCCTGAAGCCCCGGAGAACGAGCAACGGGACGAAGGATCCGTCAATGTAAAGACTGGATAGCTCAAGGGAGATTGAATGGCGGCAGCAAAGTTTCGAGTGAGCGATATTGCCAAGAAGATGGGGAAGTCCGAGAAGGACGTCATCTTCCAGCTGCAGTCGCTCGGTGCCGAGGTCAGTGACGCGAATCAGATCCTCGAGCCGGAGGTGATTCAGGCACTGATTACCGGCAAAAAACTGACGACCCGTACGCGCAACGTCATCATGCGCGAGGACAAACCGCAGGTCGCCAAGAAAAAGGAAGCAGTTCGTCCGCCCCGGCCGATCGTTCAACCGCCGGTGCGTGTGAAGAAAGAGGTTCCCAAAGAGGAACCGGTCGCCGCGCTATCGACTCCCTCGGTGATCATCCCTGAGTTCGTCCAGGCTGCCGAGGCGGAGGAGCGCGCCGCGCGCGAGATTCCCGCCGAAGCTGCTCAGCCCAAGGTCGCAGCAGAAGCGCGTCCGCGCGCCGCTGCCCCGCCGCCGGCGGCTCCTCCAGCGGACGAGCTGCCTCGCGCGGCTGCTCCCGCTGCGATGTCGTCACCCGCCGCCGCCCCGGCCGCCTCCGCGGGCGCCGCCGCTCCAGCAACCCATCACCGGCCCGCCGCTCCGCCTGCCGGGGTCGACCGCCGTCCGATCGGACCGACCGGTCCGCGAGCCCGTGCGCCGCAGGGTCCGCGTCCGAACTACGCCGGCCAGTCGCCGGTGACGCGCCCGCCGATGGCCGCTCGCCCCGGTGCTCCTGCGGGCGCTCGTCCCGCTGGCTCCGGCGCTTCGCGTTCGGCGGCTCCGGCCGGCGCGCGTCCGAGCACTCCGGGCATGCGTCCCGCCGGTGCCAGCCGTCCCGCCGCTCCCGGCATGCGTCCGTCGTCGAGTCCCGGCATGGGGATGCGCGGCGCTGGTCCGGGCGTCCGTCCGGCTGGTGGTCCCGGCCGCGGCATGGCTCCTCCGCCTCCCCCTCCCGGTCCTCTCGGCGCCCGCCGCAAGAAGGCCGACGAAGGTGAGGATCGCGAGAAGAAGAAAACCACTGGCAAGCGCGGGAAAACCACGCGCGCCGGCGAGGTTGATGCGCAGCTGTTCACCAAAGGACCGTTCTCCGGAACGCAGATCATCGCGGACGACATCGGTCCGGACATCGTGCTTCCGGAAATCGAAGAAGAAGGAAAGTCGCGGCGCAGCCATGCCCGCAAGCAGCCCGTCTCCGCAACTGGCCGCGTTCTCGAGTTCAAGCGTCCCACCGGGAAGGTGGCGCTGACGGAGGGCGTCACGGTCAAGGAGCTGGCCGACAAGCTGTCGGTGAAGGCCAATGACCTGATGCGTCACCTCATGACGAAGCGCGGCATCATGGCTTCGATCAACCAGCCGCTCGGCGCGGAGCTCGCCCTCGAGATCGCCAAAGATCTCGGCATGGACGCCGAAGTGGTCTCATTCGAAGACGCGGTCGAGCTCGAGTCCATCGAGAAGGCGTCCGCCACCGGCACGACACCCCGCGGCCCCGTCATCACGGTCATGGGCCACGTCGACCACGGCAAGACGTCGCTGCTCGATGCCATCCGCGAGACCGACGTCGCGGGAGGCGAAGCGGGCGGCATCACGCAGCACATCGGCGCCTACCAGGTGGACAAGCGCGGTCGCAAGATCGTTTTCCTCGACACACCGGGTCACGAGGCATTCACGATGATGCGTGCCCGCGGCGCCAAGGTGACGGACATCGTCATCCTCGTCGTGGCCGCCGATGACGGCGTCATGCCGCAGACCAAGGAAGCAATCGATCACGCAAGGGCTGCAAAAGTGCCGATGATCGTGGCCATCAACAAGATCGACAAGCCGAACGCGAATGTCGATCGTGTGCGCCGCGAGCTCGCCGACTTCGGCGTTCTCCTCGAGCAGTGGGGCGGCGACGTGGTCTCCGTCGAAGTCTCCGCCACGAAGAAGCAGGGTATCGACGATCTGCTCGACATGATTCTGCTCACCGCCGACATGCTCGACCTCAAGGCCAATCCGGAGGTCGGCGCGAAAGGCGTCGTCCTGGAAGCGCGCAAGGAAGTCGGCCGCGGCATCGTGGCCACGGTCCTGGTGCAGGACGGCACGCTCAAGATCGGCGACCCGTTCTTCTCCGGGTCGACCTACGGCCGCGTTCGCGCCATGACCGATCAGCGCGGCGACCGCGTCAAAGAAGCGGCGCCGGCCACACCGGTCCAGGTCACCGGATTCGAAGACGTTCCGAACGCCGGCGATTCACTGCAGGGAGTCGACGACGAGACGCAGGCCCGCATGATCGGCCAGATGCGCCAGGAGAAGGCGCGCGAGAACATGCAGCAGAAGGGCTCGCGCATGTCGCTCGAACAGCTCTTCCAGCGCATGCAGCAGGGAAAGGTCAAGGAACTCAACCTCATCCTCAAGGCCGACGTGCAGGGCTCCGTGGAAGTGCTCAACGAGACGCTGCGGAAGCTGTCCACTGCCGAAGTCAAGGTCAACGTCATTCACTCGTCGGTCGGTGCGATCTCCACCAACGACGTCCTGCTGGCCACGGCATCGGATGCCATCGTGGTGGGCTTCAACGTCCGCCCCGAGCGCAACGCCGCCGACCTGGCCGACAAGGAGGGCGTGGACATCCGGATGTACACCGTCATCTACAACCTGGTCGACGAGATGAAGGCTGCCATGACGGGCCTGCTCGAGCCGAAGTTCCAGGAAGTGTTCCAGGGACGGGCCGAGGTACGGACCCTGTTCAAAGTGCCGAAGGCGGGTGTCGTGGCCGGTTGCATGGTGATCGACGGAACGATTCCGAGGACCGCCACCGTGCGCCTGCTGCGCGACAACCGCGTGATCTACCAGGGCAAGATCTCCTCGCTGCGCCACTTCAAGAACGACGTCAGCGAAGTGCGCCAGGGCTTCGAGTGCGGTATCGCCATCGAGAAGTTCCAGGACATCAAGGTCGGCGACGTGATCGAAGGGTTCAAAGTCGAGCAGCTCACGCCGACGCTGGCGTAGAAGTCCTGAGTCCTGAGTCCTGAGTCCTGAGAGGGCAGGCGTTCGCGCCTGCCCTTTTTGTTGGAGCTGCTCAGTTGCTCAGTTAAGGCCTCCAACTGAGTAACTGAGTAACTGAGAAACTCTTCTGGCCCACCAGCGTCTCCGTTAAGCTTCGCCCCCATGAAGCGTGCATTGACGGTCCTGGTCGCGATTCTCCTCTTCATTCCCGCTGCTTTCGCACAGAAGAAGCAGATCACGCTGGAAACGCTGTACAACCCGACCACCCGCGTCTACTTCAGCGGCGCGGTGCAGAGCGGGTTCGAGTGGCTCGACGATTCGACGTTCATCTGGCCGAAAACTGACGGGAAAGGCGAGCTCATCGAGTGGGAGCGCTTCGATGCGAACAGCGGCAGGACCACGCCTCTATTTGACGTCACAAAGCTCGAGCGGGCACTGGTCGAGGCTGGGGTCGGCGAGCCTGAGGCGAAGACTGCGGCGCGACGGCGCTCGCAGACCTTCGACGCCAGGAAGAGCGCGATCGTCCTCGATGCCGCCGGCGATCTCTTCTTCTACTCGCTCTCGAAGCAGACCGCGACGCGGCTGACCTCCTCCCCGTCGCGGGAAGAGGTGGCGACCTTCAGTCCCGACGGCCAGCGCGTCGCCTTCGTCCGCGACAACAATCTCTTCGTCGTCGACGTCGCCGGCGGACGCGAGCGGCAGCTCACGACCGACGGCAACGAACAGTTGCTCAACGGGCGCCTCGACTGGGTGTACGACGAGGAGATCTACGGGCGCGGCACGCGCATCGGCTACTGGTGGAGCCCGGACTCGAAACGGATCGCCTTCCTGCAGCTCGACGAGAAGGCGGTCCCGGTGATGACCATCGTCGATCACATCCCGTATCACCCCGCCGTCCAGCGGTATCCCTATCCGAAAGCAGGCGACCCGAATCCGCTCGTGAAGCTGATGGTCGTTCCCGCCACCGGCGGGGACGTCGTCACCGTCGACGACGAGCGCTACTCGGCCATCGATCACCTCATCATGCGCGTCGCCTGGAACCGCGACTCCTCGGCGGTTCTGTACCAGGTCGCCAATCGCGAGCAGACCTGGATGGACCTCAATTCCGCCAATCCCTCGCGCGGCGACAACAAGACGCTGTTCCGGGAGACCACCAAAGCGTGGGTCAACGCCATCGACAATCCGGAGTTTCTTCCGGACGGCACGTTCCTCTGGCAGAGCGAGCGCTCCGGCTTCCGTCACATCTATCTTTACAAGCCCGACGGAACGCTCATCCGACAGATCACCAACGGTGACTGGGAGGTGCGCGCGCTGCACGGCTATGACCCGAAATCGCGGACTGTCTACTTCTCCGGCACCGAGCGTACGCCGATCGGCCTCGACGTCTATCGCGTGAACCTCGACGGCACCGCTCTGCAGCGCATTTCCGACAAGCTCGGGACGCATGCGGCGAAATTCAATCCGGCCATGACGATGTACGTCGACAACTGGAGCGATGCCACCACGCCCAACCAGGCCCGTCTCCATCGCGCCGACGGTACACTCGCCAAAATCGTCAGCGAGAACCTCGTTCCGCTCCTCGGCGAGTACGACATCACCGCCCCGCAGTTCCTCCAGGTGAAAGCGCGCGACGGTTTTGTCATGGAGGCAATGCTCATCAAGCCGGCGAACTTCGATCCGGCGAAGAAGTACCCGGTCTACGAGTACCACTACGGCGGTCCGCACGCACAGCAGGTGGTCAACTCCTGGGGCGGGACGGGACGGCTGTTCCAGCAGATGATCGCCAACCAGGGAGTGGTGGTCTGGCTCTGCGACAACCGCGCCGCAAGCGGCAAGGGAGCCGTCTCCGCGTGGACGGTCTACAAGCATTTCGGCGACGTCGAGCTCCGCGACATGGAAGACGGACTGGCGTGGCTGAAGACGAATCCGTGGATCGACGGCTCGCGCATCATGACTGACGGCTGGAGCTACGGCGGCTACATGACCAGCTATGCCATGACGCACAGCAAGAGCTTCATCGCCGGCATCGCCGGCGGGACCGTGTCGGACTGGCGCGACTACGACTCGATCTACACCGAGCGCTACATGCTCATGCCGCAGAACAATCCCGACGGCTATAAGAACAGCTCACCGCGTTGGGCCGCGAAGGAGCTGTCCGGAAGGATCCTGCTTCTCCACGGCACGATCGACGACAACGTACACCTGCAGAACACCATTCAGTTCATCGACGAGCTGGAGAAGGCGGGCAAGCCGTTCGACATGCGCCTCTACCCGCGCTCGCAGCATGGCGTCCGCGACCCCGTTCTCAACCAGGATCGCCAGCGAACGATCCTCGAATTCGTAAAGGAGAACCTGCTGCGGTAGGAGTGCGGACGTCCTCGTCCGCAGCCGCGGGGCGTCCGCGCCCCGCGGCTTTCCTGCGCAGAGTTGCCGCTCTCGATGTGTCGCAGACTCACAGCTCGGCCGGCACAGACAAGAGGGTCTGTGCCACATCGCCCGGCGCAAGAAAACACGATCGGACGAGGACGTCCGATCGTTGCGGACGGGGACGTCCGCACTCCATCACCCATCCTACGCGACGGCGCTCACCGGCTTCAGCCGGTGTCTGCGCCTATCCTGGCCATGGACACCGGCTCGTTCGGCACGCCTACGCGGCACGTCCTTCGCACCTAAACTTTGCCTGAGCAAGAACATCAATGTGAAGTGAACGAATGACGACTTTCGACCAGCTCCAGGCCGGGCAGGCGCTCGGGCTCTCACGGCGTGCGCACCTGATGCCGGCCTCGCCGATTCGCCGGCTCTCTCCGCTCGCCGACGCGGCAAAAGCGCGCGGCACGCACGTGTATCACCTCAACATCGGCCAGCCCGACATCGAGACCCCGGCGTGCATGCGCTCGCGCCTGCGGGAGATCGAGGCCAGGGTTCTCGCATACTCCCCATCCGGCGGAACCGCGGAGTACCTGAAATCGCTGCAGCATTACTACTCGCGCCGCCTGGGTCTCGACCTCGCAACCGACCAGATCCTGGCGACGACCGGTGGCAGCGAAGCGATTCTTTTCGCCTTCATCGCCTGCGCGAACGAGGGCGACGACGTTCTCGTCATCGAGCCTTTCTACGCGAACTACCGCGCCTTCTCGACCATGGCGGGCCTGAACATCGTCCCGGTCACGAGCCGTAGTCGCAGTGGATTCCGGATGCCCGCGCGGGAGGCGTTCGAGCGCGCACTCACTCGGCGGACACGCCTCGTGATCATCTGCAACCCCAACAACCCGACCGGCACCGTCTACACGCCCGAAGAGTTGGCGATGGTGGCGGCGTTCTGCCGGGAGCACGGGCTGTTCCTGATCTCCGACGAGGTTTACCGCGAGTTCGTTTACGACGGGCGGCGGGCCGTGAGCGCGCTGGAGCTGAAGGACTCCGAAGACATGGTCATCGTCGTCGACAGCTTGTCCAAGCGCTACAGCGCCTGCGGCATCCGCCTCGGCGCGCTGGTCACGCGCAACCGCGCTGTTTACGACGCCGCCCTGCGGATGGCCCAGGGCCGCCTCTCGCCGCCCGGGCTGGCGCAGTTCATCGCCGTCGGCGCCGAAAATCTCGGGGAGGAGTACACGCGCGACGTGGTCAAGGAGTACCAGCACCGGCGCGACGTGCTCTTCGAGGGACTGTGCTCGATTCCGGGCGTATCGTTGGA